>NZ_JBBEOI010000045.1 GCF_037860755.1 Aquipuribacter hungaricus
CCCACCGGCGCTCGCGCTCCTGCGCCTGCTGTGCCCGTGCCTCCTCGCGCGCGGCCTGCTCCTGGCGGGCCTGCTCGACGGCAGCGGGCTCCCGCCCGGCGCGGGCGCGCGCGTCCTCGGCGAGGCGGCGCTCGCACTCCGCGCGCTGCACGGCGGACAGGGGCAGCATGCGCCGCAGCCGGGCGGTCACCAGGTCGAGCACGTCCGCGCGGGACAGCGTCGCGTCGACGACGAGGTACCGGCGCGGGTCCAGGGCGGCGAGCTCCAGGAACGACGAGCGGACCTGCTCGTGGAACGCGGTGCCGGCGCGCTCGACCCGGTCGGCGCCGGCGGGGCCGTCGCGGCCGTCGAGCCGGCCGCGCGCGAGGACCGGGTCCACGTCGAGCAGGACGGTGAGGTCGGGGCGCAGGCCGTCGGTGGCCCAGCGGGACAGCCGCGCCACCTCCTCCGGCGCCAGGTCGCCGCGGGCGCCCTGGTAGGCGACCGAGGAGTCGACGTAGCGGTCGCTGAGCACGACGGCCCCGTCGGCCAGCGCCGGCTCGACGACGGTGGCGACGTGCTGGGCGCGGTCGGCGGCGAACAGCAGCGCCTCGGCGCGCGGCACCGGGCCGGGTCCCTGGACGGCGTCGTCCCAGTCGAGCACCAGCCGGCGCACCTGGGCGCCGACAGCCGTGCCGCCGGGTTCGCGGGTGTGCACCACGTCGTGCCCGAGCTCGGACTCCAGCCAGCCCCGGACGCCCTCGGCGAGGGTGGACTTGCCCGCGCCGTCGCCGCCCTCGACGACGAGGAAGAAGCCGGCGTGGGGGCGGGGCACGTCGAACGGGTCGCCGGCGCCGCGGCGCACGGCCTCGAGCACCTCGGTGCCCAGCCGCACGCCCGGCCGGTCGTCGAGCTGCCGGAACGTCACGGCACCCACCACGAGGGCCAGGACGCCCGCGCCCGCCATCACCAGGCCGGCGCCGGAGAAGGTCCACACCAGCGTGCTGGTCCACGTCACCGACCGGTCCCCGACCAGGCGGGCCAGCAGCGGCGCGAGCGCCATGACGGCGACGAGCACGACCCGGACCGACGTCTGGACGAAGGCGAAGGTGCGGCCGCGCACCTCGTCGTCCACCTCGGCGCCGAGCAGCGTCGTGCCGGTCACCCACGCCATGCCGGCGAAGCCGCCGAGGACGAGGACGGCCACGGCGGACAGCACGATGTCCGGGGACAGCCCGACGACGACGAGCGCCGCCCCGGCCGCGGCGATGGAGGCGGCGAAGAGCCGGCGCCGGCTCATGTCGCGCAGCGTGCGGGGGCCCTGCCAGACGCCGAGCGCCATGCCGACGAACACCGCGCCGAAGAGCACCCCGTACCCGGGGGCGCCGGCGCCGAGCCCGGCGACGTAGACCACGCCGAGCCCGATGACGAAGCCGCCGGCGGCGAAGGCGCCGAGCATGCCGAGGGCGAGGCCACGGACCACGGGGGTGCGGGCGATGAAGGCCCAGCCGTCGACGACCTGCCGCCACACGGACGGGTGCGCCGCCGTCCCGCCCCGGCCGTCGGTGACCGAGGGCCGCAGGGCCGGCCCGCGCGCGGCCTCGGGCAGCCGGATGCGGGCGATGACCGCCGCGGCGACGAGGAACGTGACGCCGTTGGCGTACAGCGCGAGGTCCACCTCGTTGACGACCGCGGCCGCGAACCCGCCGGACAGGTCGTCGAGGACGCCGCTGAGGAGCACGAGGCCGCTGAAGAGCAGGGCGGCGAGCGGGGCGGAGCCGTACGTGGCGACCACGCCGAGCTGGTTGGCCGTCTCCAGCTGCCGGCGGGGCACGAGGTTGGGGACCATCGCGTCCTTGGCGGGCATCCAGAACAGGGCGGCGACCTCGACGAGGACGGTCGCGACGTAGAGCCAGCCCAGGGTGCCGACCAGCGGGATCGACAGGAACAGCAGCCCGCGGACGACGTCGAACACCACGAGCGCGGTCCGGCGGTCCATCCGGTCGGCGAGGACGCCGGCCAGCGGACCCAGCAGGAGCGCGGGCGCGAGGCGGAGCAGGAAGACGCCGGACACCGCGAGGCTCGCGGCGGGCAGGTCGCCCGCGCCGCCCGCGAGCTCCGCGGCGAAGAAGGTCACGGCGAGCAGGCCGAGCCAGTCCCCGAGGCTCGACAGGCCCAGCACCAGCCACAGCCGGCGGAACGCGTCGTTGGCCAGGACCGCCCGCGCGCTGTGGTCGGGGCCGTCCCCCGCGTCGGGAGCGGCCGGCGCCGGGCCAGGCTGCACCGTGGTGGCGCCGCGGGCCCGGCCGGCCCCGGGCAGGTCCACGGGCGCCTGGTCGGCGTCTCGACCGGGCTCGGGCACCGGGGGGTCCTGGCTCACGCCCGCCAGGGTACGTGCGCCCCGGACACCGGCCGGGCCCCCTGCCCCGCGCTGGGGACGCCCCGGCCGGGTCCTACGCGGTGCCCCCGGCGGCGGTCGCCTTCGGCGCCGTCGTCTTCGTGGCAGCCGTCGTCGTCTTCGCAGCCGTCGACGCCTTCGTGGCCGTCGTCTTCTTCGCCGTCGTCTTCTTCGCCGTCGTCTTCTTCGCGGCTGTCGTCTTCTTGGCCGTCGTCTTCTTGGCGGCCGTCTTCTTCTTGGCCGGGCCGGCCGCGCGGCGGTCGGCGAGCAGCTCGACGGCCCGCTCGAAGGTGATCGACTCGGTCGAGTCCGCCCCGCGCAGGGTCGCGTTGGTCTCGCCGTCGGAGACGTAGTCCCCGTAGCGGCCCGACCGGACGGTGATCGGCTTCTCGCTGACCGGGTCGACCCCGAGCTCCTTGAGGGGAGCCGGCGCGGCACGCCCGCCCCGGCCCCGCTTGGGCTCGGCGTACACCGCCAGCGCCTCCTCCAGGGTGACGGTGAACAGCTGCTCCTCGCTGGTGAGCGAGCGGGAGTCCGTCCCCTTCTTGAGGTAGGGCCCGTAGCGGCCGTTCTGCGCGGTGATCTCCTCCTCCGTCGCCGGGTCCACGCCGACGACGCGGGGCAGCGACAGCAGCCGGAGGGCGTCGTCGAGGGTGACCGTGTCCACGGTCATGGACGAGAACAGGCTGGCGATCCGGGGCTTGGCCTTGGTGTCCTCGGGGAGGATCTCGGCGACGAACGGCCCGAACCGGCCGGTCTTGACGATGATGTCGTGGCCGGTGTCCGGGTCCTGGCCGAGCACGGTGTCGCCCTTGGCGGCGTCGGCGATGAGCTGTCGGGCCCGCTCGACCGTGAGCTCGTCGGGGGCGATGTCGTCGGGGACGGAGGCGCGGACCTCCTTGCCGTCGGCGGCGGCCGCGGCGTTCTCGTCCTGCAGGTACGGCCCGTACCGGCCCACCCGCAGGACCAGGCCCTCGCCGAGCTCGATGGTGCTCACGGCGCGGGCGTCGATGTCGCCGAGCTCCTCGGCCAGGCCCTTGAGGCCCTCGGCGAGGCCCGTCAGGCCCTGGCCGGCGCCACCGGGCAGCGGCGGGAGCCCCGCCCCCGCACCGGCCGTGCCGTCGCTGCCCGGCCCGCCCGCGCCGAAGTAGAAGCGCGCCAGCCAGTCCGAGCCGGCCACCTCGCCGGCGGCGACCCGGTCGAGGTCGGCCTCCATCTCGGCGGTGAACGTGTAGTCCACCAGCCGGGGGAAGTGCTCCTCGAGCAGGCGCGTGACGGCGAACGCGAGCCACTCCGGCACCAGGGCGCTGCCCTTGTGGCGGACGTAGCCCCGGTCGATGATCGTGCCGATCGTCGCCGCGTACGTGGACGGGCGGCCGATGCCGCGCTCCTCCAGGGCCTTGACCAGGCTGGCCTCGGTGTAGCGGGCCGGCGGGCTGGTCCGGTGCTCGGCGGTGGCCAGGTCCTCCGCGTCGACCCGGCCGCCCTCCTCGAGCTTCGGCAGCCGGCTCTCGGCCTCGCCCTCGGCGGCCTCGTCGCGGTCGGCGTCGCGGCCCTCCTCGTAGGCGGCGAGGAACCCGCGCGAGGTGATGACCGTGCCGGAGGCCGACAGCTCGACGGTCCGGCCGTCGTCGGCGGTCGCGCCGATCCGGACGCTCGCGGTGGTGCCGCGGGCGTCGGCCATCTGCGAGGCGACGGTGCGCTGCCAGATGAGCTCGTAGAGCCGGAACTCCTCGCCCCGCAGCGCGCCGGCCACCTGGGCGGGCGTGCGGAAGGAGTCGCCCGCGGGACGGACGGCCTCGTGGGCCTCCTGCGCGTTCTTGGCCTTGCCGGTGTAGACGCGGGGGCTGGGCGGCACGGCGTCGGCGCCGTAGAGGTCGCGCGCCTGGCGGCGGGCCGCGTCGACGGCCTGCGAGGACAGCGCGGTGGAGTCGGTGCGCATGTACGTGATGTAGCCGGCCTCGTACAGCGACTGCGCGACCCGCATCGCCTGCTTGCTGCTCAGGCGGAGCTTGCGGGAGGCCTCCTGCTGCAGCGTCGACGTGGTGAACGGCGCGGCGGGCTTGCGCGTGTAGGGCTTCTCCTCGACGCGGCTGACGGTGAAGTCCGCCCCCTCGAGGGCCCCGACGAGGCCGCGGGCCGCGGCGGTGTCGAGCACCGTGACGCCGGCGGTCTTCAGCTGCCCCAGGTCGTCGAAGTCGCGGCCGGTCGCCACGCGGGCGCCGTCCAGGCTGGTGAGCCGGGCGCTGAAACGCTGCCGGTCACCGGGCGCGGACAGGGTGGCGGAGACGCTGGCGTAGTCGGCGGCACGGAAGGCCATCCGCTCGCGCTCGCGCTGGACGACCAGCCGCGTCGCGACGGACTGCACCCGGCCGGCGGACAGGCCCTGGCGGACCTTGCGCCACAGCACCGGGGAGACCTCGTAGCCGTAGAGCCGGTCGAGGATGCGCCGGGTCTCCTGGGCGTCGACGAGCGCGACATCGATGTCGCGCGTCGCGGACAGCGCCCGGGTGATGGCCTCGCGGGTGATCTCGTGGAAGACCATCCGCTTGACCGGCACCTTGGGCTGGAGCTCCTCGAGCAGGTGCCACGCGATGGCCTCGCCCTCGCGGTCCTCGTCCGTGGCGAGGATGAGCTCGTCGACGCCCTTGAGGGCGCGCTTCAGCTCGGTGACCTTCTTCTTCTTGTCCGCGTCCACCACGTAGTACGGCTCGAAGCCGTGCTCGACGTCGACGGCGAACTTGCCGAAGGGGCCCTTCTTCATGTCGGCGGGCAGCTCGGAGGGCTGCGGGAGGTCGCGGATGTGCCCGACCGAGGCCTCGACGACGTAGCCGTCGCCGAGGTAGCCGCCGATCGTCTTCGCCTTGGCCGGCGACTCGACGATGACGAGTGCCCGTGCTCCGGGTGCTGCAGTGCCAGCCACGTGGTGCGTCCTCTCCCGCGGGCGGAGCTCGCCCGACGGCGGACACGGTAGCCCCACGGCGCCGCGGCAGCGGGCCGGGCGGCACACGGGGTCGGCGCACGGGCACGGACGGTGAGACCGGCCACGCTCCTGCCGTCGTGCTGACATCCGCCGCAGCAGAGCGCATGCTTGACCGGTGGGGCTCGCGACGGCGCGGACGGTCCCGTCACCTCGCGAGCACGTCCCGTGGTGGCGGCGGCTGCTCCTGCGCGCCTTCCCGCCGCCCGTGGTCCCCGTCGGGCCGCCGCTGCACCGCCTGGCGGCCGACCTGCACCGCCTGGAGTCCGAGGCCGAGCGTCTGCTGGGCGACCCGTCGGTGCTCGCCCGCGGCCAGCGGCTCCTGGCCGTCCGGATGGCCTACGACCTGGTCATGCTCGACGCGGCCCGCGCGCTGGAGGTGCCGGTCCCCCACGACCGGGCCCCGTTCACCAGCCACGAACGGTTCATGGTCAGCGTCGGGCTGACGGCGGCCGGCCTGCGCTGGTGACCCTGCAGCGCTGACGCGGCTGCGGTGGTGCTGCCGCGGTGGCTACCCGGCGGGCCGCACCAGGTCCGCCGCCAGGTCGTCCAGCTGGCGCCGCACGAAGTCCGTGGCGTCCTCGCCGAACGCCCAGCGCAGGTGCCCGGACACCTCCACCGACACGATCCCCAGCATCCGGTGCCAGCCGACGACGTAGGGGTACAGCTCCCCCGGTTGCATGGCGAGGCCGGTGTGGCGGGCGGTCTGGGCGAGGTCGTCACGGACGCGAGCCGGCAGCGAGGCGTCCTCCACCGTGCGGAGCCGGCCGGCCCGGAGCAGGTCGACGAAGAGCGCGCCGAACAGGCCGCCGAAGCGCTGCATCGCCGCGGACGTGGGCCCGTCCTCGGGGGCGGCGTACCGGGCGACCGGCGTGCCGTAGACCAGGCCGAACTCCGGTGGGTGCTCCAGCGCCCAGGTGCGGAAGGCCCAGGTCGCCGTGCGCAGACGCTCCTCGACGTCGTCCGGCGCGCACCCCCGCAGCGCCGTGGCGCAGACCTGGGTGACCTCGTCGGTGCACGCGGCGATGAGGAGCGTCAGCAGGTCGTCGCGGCCGCTGACGTGGCGGTACAGCGCGGGGGCGGTGACGCCGAGGCGGCGGGCGACCTCGCGGACGACCACGGCGTCCGGACCGCCCTCGACGAGCAGGGCCCGGCTGGTGGCGACGAGCGCGTCGGTGCTCAGGGGCGGGCGGGCCATAGGACGGGCCTCCGTCGAGGTCGGGGGACAGCAGGGGTTGTCGGTGAACGCTGTTCACCCTACCCTGCTGTTAACAGCGTTCACTCAGCCTCGGGAGAAGCCATGAGACTCGTCTACCTCGCCCTCGCCGTCCTCGGCGCGGCCGGCACGTGGTTCTTCAACGTGCGGTCGATGTCCGCCGGGGAGGACTACGTGGCCGGCTGGTTCGCCAGCGCCGCCTCGTCCTCCGCCGCCGTCGACGTCCTCGTCGTCGCCGTCGTCGCCTGCCTGTTCATGGTGCTCGAGGGTCGCCGCACCGGGATGTCCCGGTGGGTCTGGGCGCTCGTGCCGCTGAGCTTCGCGGTGGCGGTCGCCTTCACCTTCCCGCTGTTCCTCGCCTGGCGGGAGCAGCACCTGCGCCGCACGACGACGACGGCCCCCGGCACCCGGGCGCCGGAGGCGGTGCCGGCATGACCGCGCGCCGGTTCGCCGCCGCGGCCTGGCAGGTCAGCCCCGCGCTGGTCGTCCTGCTCGCGGTCAACCTCGTGCTCGTCCCCGTGTCGGTCGTCATGGGCCTGGTCGACGGCACCGTCCTGGCCGGTGCGCCGGTGTGGGACAAGCCGCTGAAGTTCGCCCTGTCCTTCGTCGCCTTCGCCCCGGCCCTGCTGTGGGTGTACTCCCACGTCGAGCGCGGCCGGGTGCTGCGGGTGTGCCTGTCGCTCGTCGGCTGGTCGATGGTCGTGGAGGTCGCGGTCATCTCGCTGCAGGCGGCCCGCGGGACCTCCTCGCACTTCAACTTCGCGACGCCGCTGGACGGCGCCCTGTTCTCGCTCATGGGCGCGGGCGTCATGGTGTTCTCGGCGGTCGCGCTCGTGGCCGGGGTCGTCCTGGCCCGCCACCGGCTGCAGGGTCCGCTCGGCCTGGCCATGACGGTCGCGGTCCCGCTCATGACGGCGGGCGCGCTCAGCGGGTACGCCATGACGAGCCCGAGGCCCGGCCAGGTCGAGGCCGGGGGCGCGGTGCTGGGCGCCCACACGGTGGGTGCGGCCGACGGCGGGCCCGGCCTGCCGCTGCTGGGCTGGTCGACCGTGGCCGGCGACGCCCGGGTGCCGCACTTCGTCGGGCTGCACGCCCTGCAGGTGCTGCCCGCGGTGGCGCTGCTGCTGGTGTGGCTCGTCGGGCGCGGCGTCCTGCAGGTCGGCGAGCGCCGCCAGCGCCAGGTCGTGGCGCTCGCCTCGGCGGCCTACGGGGGGCTCATGGTCACGCTGTTCGTCCAGGCGCAGCGCGGGCAGCCCGTCGTGGACCCGGACCTGGTCACCCTGGCGCTGGCCGCCGTGCTCGTCGCCGCCCCCTCCGCCGCGGCCGTCGTGCTCGCGGTGAGCCGCCAGCCGGTCGGGCAGCCGACCGTCCCCGACCGGCTCAGGCCCGTCGGAGCCTGAAGAGGAACGGCACGCGGTCGCCCCGGCGGTCCATGAGCCCGAGCAGCTCCTCCTCGCCGGCCGTGCCCCCGACCCGGCGGAAGGCGTCGACCACGGGCAGGTGGTCGTAGACCATGGCGGCACCGACCACCCCACGGACCTCGGTCTCGCGCACCCGTGCCCGCGGCCGGCGGGTGGCCAGCAGCGGGTGGGCCACCGCGACGACCCGGCCGAGAGCGGCGGAGCGGGGGGCCCAGCCGCGGGCCGCCACGGCGAGCGGCAGCAGCCGGGGGTCCAGGGCCCGGACGGTCCCGTCGCGGCCGGCGAACAGCAGCGGGTCGACGTCCTCGGTCGAGCGGAACTCCTTGCCCCACCACCGGTAGGCCTCGAGCAGGCCGTCCATCGGGTGGCCCGTCGGGACCTCGCTCCCCCGCCACCGGCCGAGGAGGTCCTGCGGCATGACGGCGGCACCGGCGTCGAAGGCCTCGAGCGCCGCGACGAGCCGGGGGTCCGCCGGGCCGCCCTCGCCGTCGTCCGGGCCCGCCGGCCGCGCGGGGCCGGTCGTCACGGCAGCACCAGCAGGCCCTCGGCGACGAGCTCGCGCACGGCCGGCAGCAGGCGGGCGCGCAGGTCGGCCTCGGGCTCCTCGAGCAGCTGGGCGAGCGCACCGACGACCTGGCCGACGCTGAGCTCGCCGTCGCAGGCGCCGACGAGCCCGGCCAGGGCGGTCGAGGCCTCGACGACCCGGCCGCGCCGGCGGGTGTCGACCAGGTGCACGGTGCGCGGGTCGACGGCCCCGGGGTCCAGGTCGCGCCGCTCGAGGACGCCCGGGGCCACGACGGGCCTGGTGGGCAGCAGGGCCGCCAGGTCGGCGTGGGCGCCCACCCGGCCGAGGGCGTCGTGGCCGGTGAGGCCGGCGGCGAGGACGTCGCGCCAGGCCCCCGGCACGCGGCCGTGCTCCTCGTCCAGGCGCCGCAGCGGGGGCGTCGAGGGGTCTGCCCGGCGGCGGCGCAGGGTGACGATCCCGAAGCCGACAGCCTCGACGTCCCGCGCCTGGAAGTCCTCCAGCCAGGCGGAGTACCAGGCGTCGGCCTCCTCGCGCCCGGGCCGGCCGCCGTCGCTGATCCACGCCTCGGCGTACAACGCAGGGTCGGCGAGCTCGCGCTGGACCACCCAGACGTCGAGCACGTCGTCGCTCACCTGCGCCAGGGAGACCGCCGCGTCGTGCACCCAGCCGTCCAGGCGGGCGCGCCAGCCCTGGTCGGAGCGGTCCTCCCAGTTGCCGAGGAACTGGGCGAGCCCGCCCTCGGCGAGGTGGTGCGGCGCGCGCAGCAGCATCTGCCGGACGACGTCGTCGCCGGCCATACCCGCGTCGCGGTAGGTGTACGTGGGCACGTCGTCGCGCCGGGGCGTGACGACGAACGGCAGGTTGGCCACCACCCGGTCGAAGCGCTCGCCGGGGACCGGGTCCAGCAGGCTGCCCTCGCGGACGTCGAGCTGCAGGCCGTTGAGCGCGGCGGTGACCCGGGCGAAGCTGCAGGCGCGCGCCGAGACGTCGGTGGCGACGACCTGCGCGCCGGTGCGGAGCAGGTGGAGCGACTGCACGCCCGACCCGGCGCCGACGTCCAGGCAGCGCTGCCCCCGCAGCGGCGGGACCACGGCCTCGACCAGCGTCGTGCTCGCGGCGCCGACCCCCAGGACGTGGTCGGTCGGCAGCACGCCGCCGCCGTGGGCGAGCTCGCCGAGGTCCGCGCACACCCACCAGCCCTGCTCGCCCAGGTCGTCGTCGACCGCGTGCGGCTGGAGGTCGACGAGCGCCCGCACCCGGCCGTCGCCGGCGTCGGCGAGGAAGCCGGTCGCCACCGCCCGCGGCACCCCGAGGGCCGGCAGCGCGGCCTCGGCGGCGGAGACCGGTACCGCGTCGCCCAGGGTGAACAGGCGGACGAGCACGCCGACCGGGTCCTCGCCCTGGCCGAGCACCCGGCGGGCGGGGACGGCCTGGTCGCGCGACAGCGCCCGGGAGGCGACGTCGCCGAGCCGCTCGGTGACCCCGTCGACGGTGTAGCCGGCCGCGGTGAGGTCCTGCCGCAGCAGGGCCAGGTCGGGGGTGACAGCGGGGGGCGGCGGCTGGGTCGAGGGATGAGCGGACATGGATCCCTGCGGGGCCGGGGGGAGGTCGGGCACGCGGCCACGGTAACGAGCGACCGACCGTCTGCGGAGAGCCGCCAGCCCGTCACGACCCGTAGCCAGGCGACGTCGTCATGGGCAGACTCGGCCCGGTGACGACCGAGAGCATCCCGGACCTGGCCCCCACCACCGCGCCCTCGCCGGAGGACCGCTCCTACGACTACGACCTGCTCGTCATCGGCTCGGGCCCCGGCGGGCAGAAGGCCGCCATCGCCGCGGCCAAGCTCGGCCGCCGCGTCTGCGTCGTCGAGCGCAAGCACATGGTCGGCGGGGTGTGCGTCAACACCGGCACCATCCCGTCCAAGACGCTGCGCGAGGCCGTGATGTACCTGACCGGCATGGCCCAGCGCGACGTGTACGGCGCGAGCTACCGGGTCAAGGCCGACATCACCGTGCAGGACCTGCTCGCGCGCACCCAGCACGTCATCGGCCGCGAGGTCGAGGTGGTCCGGGCCCAGCTGCTGCGCAACCACGTCGACCTGGTGAGCGGGACCGCCCGCTTCGTCGACCCGCACACCGTCCAGGTCACCGGGGACTCCGGCGCCGGCGACGCGCTCATCACCGCCGCGACGTTCGTCATCGCCACCGGCACGAGCCCGGCGCGGCCGGCCGCGGTGGAGTTCGGGCCGCGCGTCGTCGACTCCGACGGCGTCATCGAGCTGGAGAAGGTGCCGAGCTCGATGGTCGTCGCCGGCGCCGGGGTGATCGGCATCGAGTACGCGTCGATGTTCGCCGCGCTCGGCACCCGGGTCACCGTCGTGGACAAGCGGCCGGCGCTGCTGGAGTTCTGCGACCCCGAGGTCGTCGAGAGCCTCAAGTTCCACCTGCGCGACCTCGCGGTGTCGTTCCGGCTGGGTGAGGAGGTGGCCTCCGTCGAGGCCAACGCGAACGGCACGGTGACGACGCTCAGCTCGGGCAAGCGGATCCCCGCCGAGACGGTGATGTACTCCGCCGGCCGGCAGGGCCAGACCGCCTCGCTCGACCTGGCGGCCGCGGGGCTGGAGGCGGACTCGCGCGGGCGCATCGAGGTCGGCCACCACTACCGGACGAAGGTCCCGCACATCTACGCCGTCGGCGACGTCATCGGCTTCCCCGCGCTGGCCGCGACGTCGATGGACCAGGGCCGGATCGCCGCCTACGACGCCTTCGGCGAGCCGGTGCGCGACCTCACCGCGCTGCAGCCGATCGGCATCTACACGATCCCGGAGATCAGCTACTGCGGCCGGACCGAGGCCGAGCTGACGGCCGACTCGGTGCCGTTCGAGACCGGCGTCTCCCGCTACCGCGAGCTCGCCCGCGGCCAGATCGTCGGCGACTCCTACGGGATGCTCAAGCTGCTGGTGCACAGCGACACCAAGGAGCTGCTGGGGGTGCACCTGTTCGGCACCGGCGCCACGGACCTGGTCCACATCGGCCAGGCGATCATGGGCTGCGGCGGGACGGTCGACTACCTCGTCGACACCGTCATCAACTACCCGACGCTGTCCGAGGCCTACAAGGTCGCGGCGCTGGACGTGACGAACAAGCTGCGGGCGGTCGAGCGCTTCGGCGCCTGACGGACCGGCTGCTGCACGCCGCGACGGCACTTCCGTCGGCCCGTCCGTCGCAACGGCACCTTCCGCCGGAACCCCTACGGCACGACGGCACCTTCCGTCGCTACCTCCACAGCACGACGGCACCCTGCGCCGGGTAGACCGGCGCAGGGTGCCGTTGTGACGGAACGAGACGTGGGGCGGGTGGGGCAGGGGCGCCTCAGCGGGTGGCGCGCGCCGCCGGGACCTCGTCGCCCATGCTCACCGTGCGGCGCTTGGCCACCACGACGGCCACGACGATGATCGCGAAGGCGACCCCGGCGATGGCATAGCGGACGGTGTCGTTCTGGCCCTCGCCGACGCTCAGGCCCACCACGGCGGGCGCGATGAGCACGGCGACGAGGTTCATCACCTTGAGCAGCGGGTTGATGGCGGGGCCGGCGGTGTCCTTGAACGGGTCGCCGACGGTGTCGCCGATGATCGTCGCCTCGTGCGCCGGGCTGCCCTTGCCGCCGTGCGCGCCGTCCTCGACGAGCTTCTTCGCGTTGTCCCAGCTGCCGCCGGAGTTGGCGAGGAACACGGCCATGAGCGCGCCGCAGGCGATGGCACCGGCCAGGTAGCCGGCCAGCGGGCCGACACCGAGGCCGAAGCCGACGGCGATCGGGGCGAACGCGGCGAGCAGGCCGGGGGTGGCGAGCTCGCGCAGCGAGTCGCGCGTGACGATGTCGACGACGCGGCCGTACTCCGGGCGCGTGGTGCCCTCCATGATCCCGGGGATGTCCCGGAACTGGCGGCGGACCTCGTAGACGACCGCGGCGGCCGCACGGCCCACCGCGTTGATGGCCAGGCCGGAGAACAGGAACACCACGGCCGCACCGAGCAGGACGCCGACCAGCGTCGCCGGGCTGACGATCTCGTAGCTCACGCTGTCGACGGCCTCGCCGGCCTCGGCCAGCGCGGTGCGCACCGCGTCGGTGTAGGAGCCGAACAGCGCCGTCGCCGCGAGGACGGCCGTGGCGATGGCGATGCCCTTGGTGATGGCCTTGGTGGTGTTGCCCACCGCGTCGAGGTCGGTGAGGATCCGCGCGCCGGCCTCGTCGACGTCGCCGGACATCTCGGCGATGCCCTGGGCGTTGTCCGACACCGGACCGAAGGTGTCCATGGCGACGATGACGCCGACCGTGGTGAGCAGGCCGCAGCCGGCCAGCGCGATGAGGAACAGCGACAGGGTCACCGAGCCGGCACCGAGCAGGAACAGCCCGAACACCGCCGCGGCGAGGACGCCCACGGTGTAGACCGCGGACTCCAGGCCCAGGCCGATGCCGGACAGCACGACGGTCGCGGGACCGGTGAGCGAGGTCTCGGCGACCGCGGCCGTCGGCGGCTTGGCCGTGTCGGTGAAGTAGCCGGTGAGCCACAGGATGACGCCGGCCAGGACGATGCCGACGAAGACGGCGATGGTGGCGACCAGGCGGGGGTCGCCGGGCAGCTCGAGGATGCTCTCGTCGGAGACCTGGCTGAAGTCGGCGAAGCTGCCGGGCAGGTAGGCGTAGGCGGCCGCGGCGGACAGCACCGCGGAGATGACGGCCGACAGGTAGAAGCCGCGGTTGATCGCGGTCAGGCCCGACTCCCCGGCGCGGGGACGGATGAGGTAGACGCCGAGCACCGCGGTGAGCGCACCGAGCGCGGGGACGATGAGCGGGAAGACCAGCCCGGCCTCGCCGAAGGCGGCCTTGCCGAGGATGAGGGCGGCGACCAGCGTGACGGCGTAGGACTCGAAGAGGTCCGCGGCCATGCCGGCGCAGTCGCCGACGTTGTCGCCCACGTTGTCGGCGATGGTGGCCGCGTTGCGCGGGTCGTCCTCGGGGATGTTCTGCTCGACCTTGCCGACCAGGTCGGCGCCGACGTCGGCGCCCTTGGTGAAGATGCCGCCGCCGACGCGCATGAACATCGCCAGCAGCGCCGCGCCGAAGCCGAAACCCTCGAGCACGGTGGGGGCGTCGGAGCGGAAGAGCAGGACGACGACGGCCGCGCCGAGCAGACCGAGGCCGACGGTCGCCATGCCGACGGTGCCGCCGGTGCGGATGGCGATGCGCATGCCGAGGTCGCGGCCGCCGGGCTCGCGGGCGGCCGCGGCGACGCGCAGGTTGGCCCGGGTGGCCAGCCACATGCCGAGGTAGCCGATGCCCGCGGAGAAGCCGGCGCCCACGACGAAGGCGATGCTGCGGCCGATCCTCACGTCCGTGTCGCCCGGCAGCGCGAACAGCAGGACGAAGACGAGGACGACGAAGACCGCGAGGGTGCGGAACTGGCGCGCCAGGTAGGCGCTGGCCCCCTCCTGGATGGCGGTGGCGATCGTCTGCATGGCGCTGGTGCCCTCGCCCGCCGCGAGCACCTCCTTGCGGAACATCACGGCGACGCCGAGGGCGCCGACGGCGACCGCGGCCACGAGGGCGACGATGAGCCCGGAGCCGAGGCCGAAGCTCACCTGCTCCCCGGTCACCGCGGCGAGTACGAGGTCGTGCGTCACATGTCCTCCTGGGACTGAACGGGCAGCCCGGCCCAGGAGACCCGCGGGTCCGACGCCGACCCCGTCGTCGCGGTCGTCACCGGTGCGGCCCCCGCAGACCGGGAGAGCGCTCGGAGTCTAGGGGGTGGTGTGACGGACGACACCAGACCGTGAGGTGCCGTGTGACCTGAGTCACTGACCGCCGCGACCGCGGCGGCGCGCCCTCAGGGCGCGTCGCTCCAGGTGAGCACCGTCGTGTCGCCGGTGATGACGACCCGGTCCGCCAGCCCACGCAGCAGCGCGAGGGCGAGGCCGTCCGAGCCGGGGCCGGTCACCCCGTCCTCGTCGTCCGGGCCTGCCGGGGACAGACCGCCCTCGACGCGGACCACGAAGGTCCCCGAGCCGATCTCGCCCGGTCCGAGCACCAGCTCGACCACGTGGTCGGCGGCCGCGTGCATGGCCCAGGTGACGGCCTCGCCCACGGCGATCCGGACCTCGTCGACCCGGTCCTCGGGCAGACCCTCGCGCCGGGCCACCGCCGCGGCCACGAGCCGGGCCGTCCGCACGTTCTCGGGCGAACCGCCGACCCGCAGCACGACGTCGTGCGCCCCCGCCACGGCGCTCACGGCCGGTGCTCGCTGCGGAGGCGGCGGGTCACGGGGTGGTTCCGGCGGCCCCCAGGGCCTCCTCGATCGTCGGGTGGATGGTGAAGACCTTGGTGAGGCCGGTGATCCGGAACACCTTGAGGATCTTCTCGCTGGAGCACACGAGCTCCAGGTCGCCGTCCATCGTCCGCACGCGCTTGAGCCCGCCGACGAGCACACCGAGACCGGTGGAGTCGAGGAACTCGGTGCCGGTCATGTCGACGACCAGGTGGCGGGCACCGTCGGCGACGGCGTCGTTGAGGGCGCTGCGCAGCTGCGGGGCCGTGTAGACGTCGATCTCGCCGCCGACCTCGACGACCGTGCGATCACCCTCCGGGCGCGTGGCCAGGGACAGGTCCACGGGGGTCCTCCTTGTGATCGGCCGGGGGGTCCCCGGCCTGGGGGTCTTCTGGGGGGCAGTCAACCAGCAACCCTCCCCCCGCGTCCCATCGCGGCGGGCCCCAGGGTGCGGGGTCCCCCGCCCGGCGGTGCACCGGCGCGGCCGCGTCCCCCGTCCGGGCGTGTCCCGGTGCCGGTTCTGTCCATGGCACGACGCATCCTTGACCTGTGACGACGGACCAGGGGTTCCCGGCGGGCAGCCAGGAGCTGCTGCTGCCCCAGGACCTCCGGCTGGACGGCCTGCCCCCGGCGGCGGCCGCCCTCGTGGCCTCCCGCGCCGCGGCGGCCCGGCTCCGCCACGTCCACGTCCGGCCCCCGCGGGCGGCGTCGGTGGCCCCGATGCCCGCCTGGGTGCACCCGGCGCTGGTGCAGGCGCTGGCCGCGCAGGGCATCACCTCGCTGTGGTCGCACCAGGTCGAGGCCGCCGAGGCCGCCCGCGCCGGCCGCCACGTCGTGGTCTCCACCGGCACCGCCTCGGGCAAGACGCTGGCCTACCTGCTGCCCGCCGCCACGGCGTCGCTGGAGGGCGCGGGCGTCCTCGGCGAGCGCGCGGCCCCCACCACGCTGTACCTGTCGCCCACCAAGGCGCTGGCCGCGGACCAGGAGCGCCGCCTCGCCGAGCTCGCCGTCCCGGGCCTCCGCACCGGCACGGTCGACGGTGATGCCGGCCCGGAGCAGCGGGCGTGGGTGCGCGACCACGCCCACGTCGTGCTGTCCAACCCCGACCTGCTGGCGCACACCCTGCTGCCGGACCACGTCCGCTGGGGCCGGCTGCTGCGACGGCTGCGCTACGTCGTCGTCGACGAGTGCCACGTGTACCGGGGCGTGTTCGGCGCCCACGTCGGCAGCGTGCTCCGCCGGCTGCGCCGGGTGGCCGCCGCGCACGGCGCCTCGCCGACGTTCGTCCTGGCCAGCGCCACGGTCACCGAGCCCGCCCGTACCGCGTCCCGGCTCACCGGCCTGGACGTCGAGGCCGTCGAGGTGGACGGCTCCCCCGACCCGGGTGCGGCGCTGCTGCTGTGGGACCCGGTCGTCAAGGACGAGCCGGTCGGCCCGGACGAGCGCGCCCGCCGCCGCGGGGCGGTGTCGGAGTCCGCGTCCCTGGTCGCGGACCTGGTCGGCCGGCACGTGACGACCGTGGCCTTCGTCCCCTCGCGGCGGGGCACCGAGACGCTGGCGGCCAGGACCCGCGACATGCTCGTCGAGCGCCACGGCCGGGACCTCGGCGGCGACCTCGCCCGCACCGTCGTGCCCTACCGGGGCGGGCACCTGCCCGAGGAGCGCCGGGCCACCGAGCGCGCGCTGCGGGACGGGGACCTGCTGGCCGTCGCCGCGACGTCCGCCCTCGAGCTCGGCGTCGACGTCGCCGGCCTCGACGCCGTGGTCATGGCGGGCTGGCCCGGCTCCGTGGCGTCGCTGCGGCAGCGGGCGGGCCGGGCGGGGCGGGGGGACCTGCCCGGCACGGCGGTCCTCGTCGCCCGCGACGACCCGCTGGACGCCTACGTGCTGGCCCACCCCGCCTCGGTGCTCGACGCTCCGGTCGAGGCGGTCGTCAGCGACCCCGACAACCCGTACGTGCTGCTGCCCCACCTCGCCGCCGCCGCGGCCGAGCTGCCGCTCACGCCCGCGGACCTGGACTCCTTCGGCCCCCGGGCGCAGGAGGTGGTGGACGCCCTCGTCGAGCGCGGCGACCTGCGCCGCCGCCCGACCGGCTGGCACTGGGCGCGCCAGGCGCGGCCCGGGGTGGACCTGCGCGGCAGCGGCCGCGGGCAGGTGCAGCTGGTCGAGGAGGAGACCGGGCGCGTGCTCGGCACGGTCGAGGCAGCCCGCGCGGAGCAGGTCGTCCACCCGGGCGCGGTCTACCAGCACCTGCTGCGCACGTACCTCGTCGTCGAGCTCGACGCCGAGGCCGGCGTCGCCGTGCTCCGCCCGTCGGACCCGGGCTGGGTGACCTACCCGCGCACGAGCACCCGCACCCGCCTGGTCTCCCGGGAGCGGGAGCGCCAGCTCGGCCGCGGCGTCCTGGGCCACGGCGGGCTCGAGGTGCTGTCGCGGACCACGGGCTACGTCCGGGTCGACGCGGCGACGGGGGCGACCCTCGGCCACGACGACCTCGATCTGCCCGAGCGCTGCTTCCGGACCAAGGGCACCTGGTGGGCCCCCGACGCCGTGGCCGCGGCGGACCTGCTCGCCGACCCGGTGCGCGCGCTCGGCGCCCTGCACGCGGCCGAGCACGCCGGCGTCGCGCTGGTCCCCATCGTCGCCACGTGCGACTCCTTCGACGTGGCCGGCTCGCACGAGGTGTTCCACCCCGACGCCGGCGGACCGCTGCTCGTGGTCCACGACACGTGGCCCGGCGGCGCCGGGTACGCCGAGCGCGTATTCGAGGCGGCCGAGGTCTGGGTGCGCGCCGCGCTGGACGCCGTCGCCGGCTGCACGTGCCGGGCCGGGTGCCCCGCGTGCGTCGTCCGCGGCGGCTGCGGCTCGGGCAACGCGCCGCTGGACAAGGAGGGCGCCGTCCGCCTGCTCGCCCTGGGAGCGGGCTGAGCCTGCCAGGACGGGCCGAGCCGGGTCCCCCGCGTCCCGCGCGCCGCCCGCCCTGGCGGGAGAGCGGTCGCTAGCGTGGCGGGGACAGGTCGACCGGCGGACCCGCCGGGGCAGCGCCCTGCGGCACAGGAGGCTCGTCATGGTCGTTCTCGGTCTCATCCTCATCCTGCTCGGCGTGCTCGTCGGTGCCTACACCGTGCTCGGCGGGCTCCCGGGGCAGCAGGGCACCGACGTCACGCTGTCGTTCCTGGGGCTGTCGGTGCAGACGTCCGCCGTGGTGGTCTTCGCCCTCGGCGCGCTCACCCTCCTGCTGCTGGAGCTCGGCGTGCTCGCCATGCGCTCCGGCGCCCGCAAGTCCGCCCGCCGCCGCGCCGAGCTGCAGCGCCTGCGCCGCGTCGAGGCCGAGGTGCAGACCCGGCAGTCCTCCGAGGCCCAGCGCAACGCCACCGCCGCCCCGGTCGCCAGCGCCCCCGCCCCGTTCGCCCGGCGCGACAGCAGCGACAGCGACACCGGCCGCACCCAGGCCCTGCGCGACAGCCACGAGACCAGCCGGGACGACAGCAGCCGCCTGGGCACCGTGCGCCCCGACTCCTACCGCCAGGACACTTCCGGCACCGGTGGGCAGGCGGCCGTCTCCGACACCCGCCCGCCCGGGTACGACAGCCAGGCCGGCGGGGCCGGCGCGACGGTCGACGAGGGCTACAGCGACGGCGCGTCCCGCACCGACCGCGCCTGACGCGGGCCGCACCTGACGCTCGGGCGGACCTACCCCGCACCCGACCCACCCCGCACCTGATCCACCCCGCACCTGTTCGCCCGGCCCCTGACCTGCCCCGCACGTGAGCCAGCCCCGCGCCTGACCTGCCCCGGGGTCTGACGGTCCGAGCGCCTGGCTTTCCGGCACCGCAGCATCCCGGGCCAGGACCGGCCGTGGCCGGTGGACGTCCCCTCACGGGTCGTCCACCGGCCCGGCCCTGGCGACAGCCCGCACCGCGACCGTCGCCCCGAACAGGGTGAGGTCCCGCATGACGGTCACCGTGACGACCTCCCCGGCGACCGTGCAGCCGGTGAGCACCGTCGACGGGCCGGCCGCCACCGTGGCGCCCACCCCGCAGGCGGTGGCGTGCGGCTCCCCCCGCACCACACGACCTGCCGCCGCGAGCGCCGCCCGGGCGGGGGCCACCTGGCCCAGCGCCCCCGCAG
>NZ_JBBEOI010000046.1 GCF_037860755.1 Aquipuribacter hungaricus
GTCGACGGCGACGGGGACGGCGACGGGGCGGCCGCGTCGCAGTCGGCGGGGCGCGGGGGTGCCGGCGTCGCCGGGGCCACGGGGGCCGTCGTCGACAGCGGGGCGGGCGTGCCGGTGGCGCCCACGAGGGTCCGCCGCGGCGTCAGGTCCGGGGTGACCGGGGAGTTCGCGGCCAGGTAGTCGACGAGCACGTTGAGGTCGTTGAACCCGTTGTCCTGACGGTCCTCGCCCCCGGCGAAGGCGGCGAAGTTGTCGCCGCCGGTGGCCAGGAAGGAGTTGACCGTGACGCGGTACTCCGCGGCCGGGTCCAGCGGGACGCCGTCGAGGCTGACGGAGACGACGCGGTCGCCTTGCGCGCGGGCGGGGTCGTAGGTGTAGGTCAGCCCCTCCGAGACGCCGAGCGCGAGGAACGGGCGGGACGAGCCGGCCGGCTGCCACTGCTGCTCCAGCGCCGCGTCGACCTCCGCGCCGTCGAGCGTGATGGTGACGACGCCGTTGGCGAAGGGCTGGACGGTGGCGGCCTCGGCGTAGGTGACCACGCCCTCGCCCTCGTCCCCGCTGGCGGCCAGCTGCAGGTCGGCGCGGATGCCGCCGGGGTTCATGAAGGCCATCTGCGCGCCGCCGAGGGCGGGGTCCGCGGTGGCGTCGAGCTGGACGTCGGCGATGAGGTTGCCGAGCGCGGACTCGCGGCCGCGGTCCTCGCGGCCGTCGGCGCCGAAGGCCCGGGCGACGGTCGTCGTGATCTCGCCGACGGGGACCTCCCCGACGACGGCGGCGTCCGCGCGGGCCGTGTCGACCACGCACTGGATCGTCGCGTCGGGGGTGAACCCGCCGGTCATGACGTCCACGACCCGGCCGCCGGCCGACAGCACCTCGCCGGTGGTCGAGTCGACGGTGAGGTCGACCTGGCCCAGCGACATGCCGTAGGAGTTGGCCTCGACCACGGGCAGGACGCCCCCGGCACGGGGGACGTCGCAGGCGACGGTGAGGTGGGTGTGCCCGCCGACGACGACGTCGACGTCGTCGCTGACGCCGGAGACGATGTCGCCGAACGCGCCGCCGGCGGTGCCTGCCGCCAGGGCGGCGCAGTCCGCGGGGGCGGTGGTGGGCTCCTCGGCGCCCTCGTGGGCGAGCAGGACGACGACGTCCGCCTCGCCGTTGGCGGCCACGCCGTCGCTGAGCGCCTCGGCGGCGGTGTTGGCCGCGGCGGTGGGGTCGGTGAAGGTGATGCCGGCGATGCCGTCGGCGGCGACCAGGGACGGCGTCTGCTCGGTGACCACGCCGACGAAGCCGACGTCGACACCGCCGACCTCGACGACGTCGTAGGGGGCCAGCCCGGGCGTCTCGCCCGACACGTTCGCGCCGAGCATGGGGAACCCGGCCAGGCCCTCGCCGCGCACCCCGTGGGTCTCGTCGTCGGCGAGGAAGTCGTAGCCGCGGTCGAACTCGTGGTTGCCGACCGCGGAGGTGATGAGCCCCATCCGGTTGAGCACGTCGACGGTGGGGGCGTCGTCCTGCACGGCGGACACGAACGGGCTGGCGCCGATGTTGTCGCCCGCGGAGACGAAGGCGGTGGGCTGCCCGGCCGAGAGCTGGGACACCGCGCCGGCCAGCAGCGCCGCGCCGGGGGCGCCGGACTCGGCGACGAGCCGGCCGTGGAAGTCGTTGATCGTCAGGACCCGGATGGAGACCGGGGCGGCCTGCGCCGGTGCGGCGAGCAGGCCGCAGGCGAGGACGGTCGCCCCGGCGCCCGCGAGGGCGGTCAGGACAGGGTGGCGCACGGGCATGGGGGCTCCAGGACGTGAGGGGGTCGGCCGCGCCGATCCTGCCTCCTCCCCGCCGTCGTGCCTAGGCCCCGCCGGGAACCCGCCCCGGGTCGACGGTGCCTCTAGGCGACCACCGCCCCGCTGTCGCTGCGGCGCAGCTGCTGCGGCACCGCGGCGCCGGCGGAGGGGACCTCGGCCCGGACCGGCGTCGTGAACTGGTCGCGGAGCTCGTCGGCCGGGACCGCCCGGCCCCAGAACCAGCCCTGCCCGTAGCCGACCTGCAGGTCGTGCAGGGCGAGCGCGTCCTCGGCGGTCTCGACGCCCTCGGCGACGACGAGGGAGCCGAGCCCGGCGGCGAAGTCGACGAGGGAGCGGACCAGGCTGTGAAGGACACGGTCGGTGGCCAGGCCGTCGACGATGCTGCGGTCGAGCTTGATGACGTCGGGCTCGGTGACGACGATGTGGCGCAGCGAGGAGAACCCGGCGCCCACGTCGTCGATGGCCAGGCGCATGCCCTGCGTGCGCAGCGGGGCCAGGGCCTCGCGCAGCGCGACGTAGTCCTCGACCGGGTCGTGCTCGGACAGCTCGAGGAGGATGCGCGGCAGCGGCAGCGCGCCGAGGAACTCCAGCAGGTCCGGGCGCAGCAGCGTGGACGGCGACACGTTCATCGACACGTAGCCGTCGACCCGGTCCAGCAGCCCGGCCGCGCGCTGCAGGGCCTGCAGCTCCAGGGCGTCGCCGCGGCCGACGCTGTGGGCCTCGGCGAAGACGACGTCGGGCGCCTTGCCCCACTCCTGCGGGAACCGGCTGAGCGCCTCGGAGCCGACGCGGCGGCCGGTGACGATGTCGACGATGGGCTGCAGCACGACGCGGGGGCCGCCCGCGGCCTCCAGCGGGACGAGCCGGTCCTCGATGTCCTCGCGCCGGGCCTGCTCGCGGACGCCGGGCTCGATGACCACCGACGCGGCGTGCGCCAGGACGTCCATCAGGCCCTTGTCGCGGTCGGCGAGCCCCTTGTCGGTCGACAGGCCGGCGGCGCAGAAGGTGCCGTACAGGGTGCCGTCGCTGAGGGTGATCGGGACGGAGACGAAGGAGCGGATGCGCGGGAACTTCGCCGCGGGGCGCCACATCGCGTCGGGGTGCTCGCGCAGGTCGGACATCACCGCGGGCAGCGTCCCGTCGCGCACGCCCTGGCAGAGCGTCACCTCCTGCTTCTGCTGGTACCCCTCCTGGAACACCCACGGGACCGAGGAGTCGACGACCTCCAAGGTCTGGGTGGTGCCGTCCATCCGCGTCATGAACGCGACGCTGAGGTGGAGCGAGTCCTTGGCTGTGCGCAGCAGGTCGGCGATCTGCTCCTGCGCTGCGCTGCGTGTCCTGGCCACGTCGGCTCATCGACCGGGCGGGGGGCCACCTGTGCCGAGGGGGGCGAGGTTGGGCCGACCGGGTGGTGGGTAGCCTGCGGGCGGGTCCCGGTCGGGGCCCGACGGACGAGGACCCGGGGGCTCGCGGTGAGGTCGCAGGAGATCGAGGTCCTGACGGGTGGGCGCCTGGTCACCGACCTCACGCAGGAGGCCACCCGGTTCTGCGCGGGCCAGGGCGACGGCCTGCTGTCGGTGTTCGTGCCGCACGCCACGGCGGGCGCGGCGCTCATGGAGACCGGGGCGGGCAGCGAGACGGACCTGGCGACGGCGCTGGACGGCATGCTGCCGTCCGACGACCGCTGGGTGCACCGGCACGGCTCGCCCGGGCACGGCCGCGACCACGTGCTGCCGGCGTTCGTCTCGTCCTCGCTCGTGGTACCCGTGCTGGACGGGGCGATGACGCTGGGGACGTGGCAGTCGGTCGTGCTCGTGGACAGCAACGTCGACAACCCCCGCCGGCGGGTGCGGTTCAGCTTCCTGGCCGGCTGAGGCCGCTCAGGCCTCGAGCTGCTCGCGGACCTGCCGGCGCAGCACCTTGCCGATGACCGACCGGGGCAGCTCGTCCACGACGACGACCCGCCTCGGCACCTTGTACCCGGCGAGGTGCTCCCGGGCAGCGGTCCGCAGCGCGTCGGGGTCCAGGATGGCGCCGGGCTCGGCCACCACGGCCGCGGCGACCTGCTCGCTGCCGTCCGGGGCGCGCAGCCCCACGACGGCGGCGTCGAGCACCCCGTCCAGCGCCCGCAGCGCGTCCTCGACCTCGGAGGGGTAGACGTTGAAGCCTCCGGTGATGACCAGCTCCTTGATCCGGTCGACGACGGTGACGAAGCCGTCCTCGGACATGACGACGATGTCCCCGGTCCGCAGCCAGCCGCCCGGGAGCAGGACGGCCGCCGTCTCCTCGGGGCGCCGCCAGTAGCCGGAGAACACCTGCGGTCCGCGGACGAGCAGCTCGCCGGGCGTGCCCTGCTCGACGTCGCGGTCGGTGTCCTCGGGGTCGACGACCCGGACCTCGGTGCTGGGGAACGGGACGCCCACGGTGCCGGGGCGGCGGGCGGAGGACACCGGGTTGCCCAGGGTGATGGGGGAGGACTCCGTCATGCCGTAGCCCTCGACGAGCAGCCCGCCGGTGACCTGCTCCCAGGTGTCGACCACGTCCGGCGGCAGCGACATCGCCCCGGAGATCCCGTACCGAACCGTCGTCAGGTCGACCCCCCGCTCGCGGGCCGCGTCGGCCAGGCGGGCGTACACGGGCGGCACCGCCGGCAGGAACGTCGGGGGGCGGCGGCGGACGGCGGCGAGCACCTGGTCCACGTCGAAGCGGGGGAACAGCACGAGCGTGGCCCCGACCTGGACCGAGAACGTCAGACAGAGGGTGAGCCCGTAGGCGTGGAACAGCGGGAGCACGCCGTAGACGGTCTCCTCGCCGTCGCGCAGCCCCGGGACCCACGCGCGGCCCTGGGCGGCGTTGGCCCGCAGGTTGCGGTGGCTGAGGACGGCGCCCTTGGGGGTGCCGGTGGTGCCGCCGGTGTACTGCAGCAGCGCGGTGTCCTCCGCGGCCGGCCGGGGGTGGTTCCCGGGCAGCGGCGCGGCCCCGGCGACCAGGCGGTCCCAGGACAGCGCGCCGGGCGCGGGGACGGTCATCGCCGCGCGGGTGGCCCGCACCCGCGGGAGCGGCAGCCGCAGGGCGAGCCGCTTGGTCAGCGGCAGCGCGGTCGTCAGGTCCACCGCGACGACGGTCCGCACCGACGTCCGGTCCCTGCCGGCGAGCACCGCCGGCGCGGTGACGTCCCACACCACGGCGACCTCGGCGCCGCAGTCGGCGAGCTGGGTGGTCAGCTCGGCGCGGGTGTAGAGCGGGTTGTGCTCGACGACGACCGCGCCCAGGCGCAGCACGGCGTAGAAGGCGACGACGTGCTGGGGGCAGCTGGGCAGTACCAGGGCCACCCGGTCCCCGGCGCGGACGCCCAGCCCGGCCAGCGCGGCGGCGGCCCGCCCGACCTGCTCGCCGAGGCGCGCGTACGACGTGGTCGAGCCGAAGAAGTCCAGCGCCGCGCGGTCGGCGAAGCGGCGGGCGGAGTCCTCGAGCAGGTCGACGAGCGAGCCGTCGGGGACGTCGATCTCGGCCGGGACGCCGTCGGCGTAGCTGGACAGCCAGGGTCGCCCGGCGGTGCTCGTCATGCGCCCGACCCTAGCCGCGCGCCCCGCGCCCTCCGGTGCTGAGCAGCCGGTGCGCAGCCGCCGGGGCGCGGCCGCCGGGGCTCGGCTGTCGGGGCTCAGCCGTCGGTGAAGAGGGCGCTGTAGGCGTTGAGCGACTGCTGGCCGCCCAGGTGCGCGTAGAGCACGGTCGAGTCCCGGGGGATCTCGCCGCTGCGGACGAGGTCGACGAGACCGGCCATCGACTTGCCCTCGTAGACCGTGTCGAGGATGACGCCCTCGAGCCGGCCGACGAGCCGGATGGCGTCCAGCGTGGACTGGACGGGGATGCCGTACTCCTCGCCGGCCCAGCCCTCGAGCACGGTGACCTCGTCGTCGCGCAGGTCGCGGCCCAGGCCGACGAGCTCCGCGGTGTGCCGGGCGATCCTCCCGACCTGCTCCCGGGTGGCGTCGATCCGGGCGCTGGCGTCGATGCCGAGGACCCGGCGGGGCCGGTCCTGGCCTGCGAAGCCCGCGACCATCCCCGCGTGGGTGGACCCGGTGACCGAGCAGACGACGACGGTGTCGAAGAAGACCCCGAGCTGCTCCTCCTGCCGCTGGACCTCCTCGGCCCAGCCGGCGAAGCCCAGCCCGCCGAGCGGGTGCTCGGAGGCGCCGGCGGGGATGCCGTACGGGACGCCGCCGCGGGCGCGGACGTCCTCCAGCGCGCGCTCGTAGGAGTCCTTGATGCCGATGCCGAAGCCGGACGGGTCCAGCCGTACCTCGGCGCCCATCACCCTGCTGAGGAGGATGTTGCCGACCCGGTCGTTGACGACGTCGGGCCAGTCGACCCAGCGCTCCTGGACCAGGACGGCGTCCAGCCCCAGGTGCGCGGCGACCGCGGCCACCTGGCGGGTGTGGTTGGACTGGACCCCGCCGATGCTCACGAGGGTGTCGGCGCCGCTGGCGAGCACGTCCGGGACGATGTATTCGAGCTTGCGCAGCTTGTTGCCGCCGTAGGCGAGGCCGCTGTTGACGTCCTCCCGCTTGGCCCACACCTGGGCCCCGCCGAGCTCGGCGCTCAGCCGTGGCAGCGGGTGCACGGGGCTCGGTCCGAAGGTGAGCGGGTAGCGCGGGTGGTCGGACAGCCTGGGCACGGCGGGCTCCTCGTCTCGGGTGCCCCAGCCTCGCAGCGCCCGCGGCCCTCGCGGCGCGTCGTCTCAGGCTGCTGCCGCGGGCGGCCGCCGGGCGCCGCTGCCGAGGGCCCCTGCGTGGCGCGGGCGCCGACGGGGTAGTCCGCTGCCATGAGGGCACAGCGGACAGCAGGCACGGCGCGGACGGCCACGACCGTCCCCGGTACGACGACGACAGGCACCCCCACGGCGGCCCCTGCTCCGGCGGCCGGCGCGTGAGCCGGGAGCGCGGGCCGCTGCCGGCCCCGGGCACCGTGGGCAGGATCGCCGGCTGGGCGGTCGGACGGACCCGCAGCCGCGCGACGGGCGGCACGGGCGAGCCGGAGGTGTTCGCGGTGTCGCGGTTCTGCCGCCACCAGCTCGCCGACATGAGCAAGGGCACGGTCGACGCCGACGGCTGCCTGGTGTGCCCGTGGCACCAGAGCCGCTACGACGTGACGGACGGCCGGATGGTGTCGGGCCCGCGCGGGTTCCTCGGCTACCACGGCCCGACCCCCGGCTACTCGGCCGTCATCAAGGCCTACGGCAAGGTGCTGCGGCTCCGGGTGCGCAAGGCCCGCGTCGTCGACGGCGAGGTCGAGCTCGGCTAGATCAGCGCAGGGCCGGGCCGTCGCCGACCAGGGAGACCTGGTCGCCGACGGCCACCACGCCGCCCCGGACGACGTCGGCGATGATGCCCAGCTCCGCGCCGTTGAGGCGGCCGACGGCCTTGAGCACCCCCGGCTGCGCGGGCGTGTCCGCGGTGGCCGCGTCGACCATGGTGCAGCGCGGCGAGGTCTGGACCACGTCGAGCAGGACGTCGCCCACCTGGAGCCGTCGGCCGTCCCACGCGTCCTCCGCCCACGCGGCGTCGGTCCGCAGCACGATGTTGGGGCGGAACCGTGACGTCGGCACCGGGGCGCCCAGGTCGTCGGCCACCGCCCCGACCGAGGCGGTGCCGAGCAGGCTGACCGGGCCGTCGTCGAAGTGGCCGACCCCGTCGTGGAGGCCGTCGCTGCTGCCGTCGGCCTCCCGGAGCAGGGTCACTTCCCGGCCCAGGTGTGCCGACAGCAGGGCCGGGGCGGCGGGGTCGTCGGCGGAGGTCTCGGTGCCGTCGGGCAGCCGCAGCAGGACGGTGCCGCCGACCAGCCGGGCGCGCACCTGCTGCAGGCCGGGGACGGCCGTGAACCGTCGTCCGGACTTGCCGCTGGCGAGCATGCCGCCGCCCGTGCTCAGCGCCCAGACCCGGTCGCCGGCACAGCCGCGGGCGTCGACCTCGAGCCGGTCGACCTGCTCGCCGAGCAGGGACTTGACCGGGTAGCGGTGCAGCGAGGCCACGGCGGCCACGGGCTCACGGCTGGGCACGACGGCGTCCTCCTCCGGTGGGGCGGGGGGCCACCATGCCACCCGCCGTCTAGGCGTGGTCGGGCAGGTGCTTGCCGTCGACGGACGCGAAGTGCTCGACCCGGGGGGCGGCGGACAGCAGCGGCCCGAACGCCTCGAGCATGCGGCTGGTGTGGGGGGCCGCCTCGTGCGCCGCGAACGCCTCGGCGTCGGCGTAGAGCTCGTAGAACACCCGGGCCAGCGGCTCGTCCCGCACGCTGTGCACGGCGTACTGCAGCGTGCCGGGCTCCCGGTCGGTGATGAGCGGCAGCGCCTCTGCGACGAGCGCGTCGAACGCGGTCACCGCGTCCTGGTCCACCAGGTCGAACCTCACGACGAGCCCCTGCACGACGACCTCCACGACCGACCTCGCGGACCCGGCCGGGCGCGCTGCCCACACGGTAGGTGCCGCGGCCCCCGGGTGCCACGATGGCGGCCGGCGCGGCACCGGCCGCGCCGAGGGCGCAGCAGGGGGAGACGTGGCAGGCGGGGCGGACGTGACCGGCGCGGGCGGTGCGGGCGGGGTGCGGCTGGTGTGCCTGGGGGACTCATTCACCGAGGGGATGAGCGACGAGCTGCGGCCCGACGGTCACCACCGCGGCTGGGCCGACCGCGTGGCGGCGGCGCTCGCCCGGCGCGCCGCGGACGGCAGCGACCGGGAGGGCGGCGGCCGGGGTGTCAGCGACCAGGACGGCGCCGGGGACGGGGGCGTGCTGTACGCCAACCTCGCCGTGCGCGGCAAGCTGCTCGACCAGGTCGTCGCCGACCAGGTGCCGGTCGCGCTCGCCCTCGCCCCGACCCTGCTCACCTTCCACGCCGGGCCCAACGACGTGCTGCGGCGGGGCACCGACCTGCCCGGGCTGCAGCGGCGCTACGACGCCGCGGTGGGCCGGCTGGGCGCCTCGGGCGCGCGGGTGCTGCTGTTCACGTCGATCGGGCGGGCAGGGGGCACCGGCGCGCTCGCCCGCAGCCTGGCCGCCCGGTTCGCGCGCTTCAACGCGGGGGTGCGGGACACCGCCGCCCGGCACGGCGCCCTGCTCGTCGACCTGGAGCCCGTGACCGTGCTCACCGACCGGCGGGTGTGGCACACCGACCGGCTCCACCTGGCGCCGTCGGGGCACGCGCGGGTCGCCGCCGCGGTGCTCGAGCGGCTGGGCGTCGACGACCCGGCGCTGCTCGGCGGACCGCCCGGCTGGTGGCAGGAGCCGCTGCCCCCGGCACCGGCCACCGTGCGGCGCGCCGAGCTCGCCGCGGACGTCGCCTGGCTGCGCGGCGACGCCCTGCCGTGGGTGGGGCGACGGCTGCGCGGGGTGTCCAGCGGCGACGGCCGCGACCCCAAGGACCCGGTGCTGCGGCCCGTCGCCCTCCCGCCCGCGGGTCAGGTCTCCGCGTCACCGGAGTAGGAGAACGCGCGCACGACCACGTCGCCGCGCAGCGCGACGACGCCGACCATCCGCCCGGTGAAGCCGCCGGCCACCTCGGTGGACAGGTACCGCCCGTCCAGCCTGCCGAGCTCGACGGGGCTGCCGGGGCCGTCGGGACCGAGCACCGAGGCGACGACCTCGTCCGGGCCGCCCCGGGGACCGGCGGACTGGTCGTGCCGGGCGGGAGCGGTCCGGAGCTCCAGCACGGTGCCGGGGACGGCCGTGGCCTCGCCGAGCACGGCCCGCAGCGTCCCGACCAGGGCGACGGCGCGGACCAGCCCGCCGTCCACCTCCAGCCGCACCGCGTGGGCAGGGTCGACGCGCAGCTCCAGCCCGCCCGCGCCGTCCCCGGCGTCGAGCACGGCCCGCGCCCGCACGGTCGTGCGGTCCTGGCGTCGTCCCGCGAAGACCGGGCCCGCGCCGGGGTCGTCACGGGCCGGTCCCCGCAGCACCCACGCGCCGCCGTCGTGGTGGAGCACCTCCGCCGGGTGCCGCCCCAGGGCCACCCAGGACGGCGGGAGCACCGGGCCGGCGAGGTCCTCGGTCACGGCGGGCACGGCGGCCGGCTCCAGCGGCGCGCCCAGGCGCGGCCAGCCGTCCTCCC
Organism: Aquipuribacter hungaricus; assembly: GCF_037860755.1. Taxonomy (NCBI): domain Bacteria; kingdom Bacillati; phylum Actinomycetota; class Actinomycetes; order Micrococcales; family Intrasporangiaceae; genus Aquipuribacter; species Aquipuribacter hungaricus. The sequence goes on from NZ_JBBEOI010000046.1 coordinate 9,910, forward strand.
AGACGACCTCGGAGGCGAACGTCTCGCGGCCCAGGACGTGCCAGCCGGGGGTGCTGCCCCGCGGCCGGGTGCCCAGCCAGAGCACCGCCCACGAGGCGTCCGGACGGGCGACGAGGTCGGCGTGACCCGTGCTCTGCACCGGCGAGCCGGTGCCGCGGGCGGTGAGGAACGGGTTGCCCGGGTCGGCCTCGAAGGGTCCCGACGGTGAGGCGGAGCGGGCGACCACGGCCGCGTGGCCGCGCTCGGTGCCGCCCTCGGCGAGCAGCAGGTACCACCAGGCCCCCACCCGGTACAGGTGCGGCGCCTCGGGCACCTGGCCGCCCGTGCCCTGCCAGAGCCGCGCCGGCGGGGTGAGCAGCCGCCCGGTCGCGGGGTCGAGCACGGCCTGGACGATCCCCTCGTGCCCGCCGGGCCCGTAGGCGCACCACGTGAGGTAGCAGGTGCCGTCGTCGTCCCACGCCAGGTCGGGGTCGATGCCGGGGGCGTCGGGGATCGTGACGGGGTCCGACCACGGCCCGGCCGGGTGCCCGGCGGTGACGAGCAGCTGGCCGGGGCCGCCGGAGACGTCGGTCGTCACCAGCCAGCACCGGCCGGCGTGGTGCCGGAGCGTGGGGGCGTACACCCCGCCCGAGGTGCCCGCGCCGTCCAGCCGCAGCTGGGAGGGCCGGTCGAGGACGTGGCCGACCTGCTCCCAGGCGACGAGGTCGTCGGAGCGGAAGAGGGGGACCCCCGGCGCGTAGCCGAAGCTCGAGCAGGCCAGCCAGTAGCTGCCGTCGGCACGGCAGACGCTGGGGTCCGGGTGGGTGCCGGGGACGACGGGGCGGGTCGGCAGGCGCACGTGTCCTCCGGGCGGGGGTGGCGGGGGTGGGCAGTCTGCCCGGTCGGCGCTGCGGGACACTGGGCGCCGGGCCGCGGCGGTCCGCAGGACGGGGGAGCGGCGTGGCGGTGCACGAGACCGGCTGGGGTCCGGGGCGGGTCGTCGGGGTCCTGGCGGTCGGCGCCGTCCTGCTCGGGAGCATCGGCGGCGGGCTCGCCGGGGCGTCCGTCGCCGCCGCCGGGGGCGACGTGCCGTCGCCGCCCTGGCTGCTGTCGCTGCCCGGCCAGGAGCGGCCGCTCGGCCCGGACGACGAGATCGACGGCCTGCTGACGTTCGAGGGTCTCGGCCTGCAGCACGTCCGGGGGCCGGTCGGCTACGAGCAGCACCCGCCGGCCGGCGGCGATCACGCCGGGGTGTGGCAGGACTGCGGCTTCTACCCCTCGCAGGTGGTGAGCGAGCAGGCCGTGCACTCGCTGGAGCACGGCGCGGTGTGGGTGACGTTCGACCCCGACCTGCCGCGCGCGCAGGTCGAGCGGCTCGAGGGGCTGGCCGCGGACAACCCGTACCTGCTGGTCTCGCCGATGGCCGGTCTGCCCTCCCCGGTCGTGGCCAGCGCGTGGGGTGTGCAGGTGCCGCTGGACGACGTGGACGACCGACGGCTCGAGGCGTTCCTCGTCCGCTACCAGCAGGGCCCGCAGACCCCGGAGCCGGGCGCGCCCTGCAGCGGCGGGACCTCCGCGCTGCCGGACGCGCCCACCGGCGCCTGACCGTCCCTCAGCGTCCCCCGGTGGGTCCCGCCCGTCACGACCCGTGCCGGCTGCGTCGGCTGCGGCGGCTGCGGCGGGCCTGACGGGTCAAGGCCCCTCCGCCGGCTGCCGACAGAGCAGGCGTGACCAGCACGACCGCCGCCCACGCCGACGCCGCGGCCGCCCCTTCCGCCCCTGCCGTCCCCGCTGCCGGTCTCGCCGGGCTCCTGCCGCCGCAGCGCGCCGTGCCCCGCGCGCCCGGGTTCAGCAACCCGGTGCTCGACGCCGGCCCGACCGTCGACCACGGCGACCCCTTCGTCCTGGAGCACCTGGGCGTCTACCACCTGTTCCACTCCGGGCCGCGGGGCGTCGACGCCTACGTGTCCGAGGACCTGGTCCGCTGGGAGCCGGCCGGCACCGTCCTCACCGGGGCGGGGGAGGACCACTGGGCGCAGCTCGAGCTGTGGGCGCCGGAGGTCGTGCACCAGGACGGCGAGTTCGTCATGTACGTGGCCGCGACCAGGCCCGGCGTCGGCCGCCGCAGCGCGGGCAAGGCGTGCGGCGCGGACGGCGGCGACGACACGCTGCGGCGCCAGGGCGTCGCGCGGGCCCCGCACCCGCTGGGCCCGTACACCTGGGACGACGAGCCGCTGGTGGACGAGTGGTCCATCGACGCGCACCCGTTCACCGACGACGACGGCCGGCGCTGGCTGTTCTACAACGTCCGCAACGACGACACCCGCCACGCCGACGGCACCCTGGGCTGCGGCAACGTCGTCGACGAGGTGCTGCCCGACGGCCGTCTCGCCGGCTCGCCCGTCCCGGTGGCCTACCCCAGCGAGCCGTGGGAGGCCGGCCCGGACGCCGAGCAGTACTGGAACGAGGCGCCGTTCACCCTCAAGCGGCGCGGCCGGTACTACCAGATGTACTCCGGCGGCTTCTTCGGCGGCGACGGCTATGCCCTCGGCGTCACGGTGGCCGACTCCGTCGCCGGGCCCTGGCGCAAGGAGACCGTCCGGCCGCTGTTCACCAGCGGCGGCGACGTCTCCGGCCCGGGCCACCACTGCGTGACCGTCGCCCCGGACGGGGTCACGCCGTACGCGGTCTACCACGGCTACGTCGGCGACGGCTTCGGCCGCAAGGTCCACGCCGACCGGCTCTACTGGGCCGGGGACGGACCGCAGCTCGGCCGTGGCGCCGTCCGCCCGACCACCCCGTCGCGCGACGCCCAGCCCCTGCCCCCGGCGGCGGTCCACGACCCGGCCGTGGCCGCGTTCCACCTGCGCGCCTGGGTGCGCGGGGACGCCCTGACCGTCGACGGCCTGCCCGTCGTCCTGGGCGGCGGGGTCCGCCTCGTCGAGGCCCGGCACGACGGCAGCAGCCTCGTCGTGCGGGTGGACGGGGCGGTCGTCTCCTCCCGCACGGGCAGAGCCCGCCCGGTGCTGGCCGGCGCGCAGGTGCTCCGGACGACGCTGGCCTCCCACCTGGACGACGAGCGCGAGCACGTCCTGTCCGCGGGCGAGACCGTGGTCCACGCCTGGGGTGGCGCGGGTCCCGTCGAGTGCGCGGTCGCCGTGTCCGGGCGCGCCCGCGTGGAGCTGGGCGGCACGGTCGTCGAGGTCGCCTCCGCCGGCTACGAGCTCGTCACGCTGCGCGCCGAGGGCGGTGCCGACCGGTTCTGCGTCACCGCGATCGGCGAGGGGGTGCGGGTCGCCGACGTCGTCCTCGACGCTCGCTGAGCGGGGCCTCGGCGCGTCAGGCGGCGGGCCGGACCTCGACGACCAGCGACGCCAGCGGCAGCCGGGTCCGCTCGGCGGTCTCGCGGGACGCGAACGGCTCGGGCAGGGCGACCGTCGGGTCGTGGCGCCCCACCGCGAGGACGACCAGGGGGACGGCGGCGGCGGGCCCGTCGAGGACCGCCGCCAGCGCCGCCCGGTCGAAGCCGCCGATCTGGTGCACCGCGAGCCCCTCGTGCTCGGCCTGCACCGTGAGGTGGGCGACGGCCTGGCCGGTGTCGTAGACCGCCCACGGGCGCTCGTCGCCGTCCGGGCCGACGGTCACCGCGGCCGCCACGACGAACGCCGAGGCGGCGTCCGCCCAGGTCTGGTTGCCGGGGGCGAGGGTGGCCAGCACGGCCTCGTGGGCCGGCGTGCCGCGGTGGGTGACAGCGAAGCGCCAGGGCTGGGTGTTGGACGCGCTGGGGGTCCACCGGGCGGCCTCGAGCAGCGCCGTGGTCTGCGCGGCGGACAGCGCGTGCGCGGGGTCGAAGGCACGGGTGCTCCACCGCCCGGCGAGCAGCGGGTGCAGCTCGGCGTCGGTCACGGCGGGGCGGGGGCTGGCGGTGGTCGTCGTCACGCACCGGTCAATCCCGTTGACGCATCAACCATTCCCCGGCGTCACCCGGTCGCGCAGCAGGGCGGCACCCGGTCCGGTGACCCCGTCCAGCCCGGCCGGCCGGCCGGAGACGACGAGGGCGAGCGCCTCGCTGCTGCCGCTGACCAGAGCCCCGTCGCCGGCGGACCACCCGGTGTCGTCCGCCTCCAGGCGCAGGCCGTCCAGCCGGCCCCGCGGCAGGAACCCGGCGGCACGGGCCCGGGGCGTGACGAGGAACGCCAGCACGACCGTCCAGTCCGCCACGGGCGGGGTCGCGGCGAGGCCGAGCGGCACGGCGATGTCGCGCAGGTGGATGCAGGAGTCGGCGAACGGCCCGTGCGGCCCGACGCCCGGCTGGCTCACCGCGTCGCCGCTGCGCCGGCGCAGCACCTCGACCAGCTCCCCGACCGGCCGGGCGGCGCGGGCCCGGGCGAGGCGGTCCGACGCCGCGTCGGCCCGGCCCCGGTCGCGGGCGACCTCGAGCAGGAAGCGGGGCACCGACATCTCGATGCAGACCAGGAGGTGGCCGACGACGTCGCGGCAGGTCCACCCGGCGCACAGGCTCGGCCCCCGCAGCTGGTCCTCGTCCAGGGTGGCGACCAGGTCGGCGACCGCCCGCCGGTTCGCGGCGGTGCGGTGCCCGAGGTCGTCCGGCGCGGCCCGCACGGGCCTCAGCGGTCCTGCAGCGCGTCCAGCGCGACGGCCATGGCCGCGGCCAGCCGGCCGTCGACCCGGCCGCCGGGGACGGTGACGTCGTACCGGTCGCGCACCGAGCGCCGCCGCACCGAGCTGAGCACGACCTGCCCGCCGGCGTCGACGAAGTCGAAGTGGAAGACGAACGGCACGGGCACCTCGCCGACCACCGGCAGCAGGCCCCACACCCGTCGCAGGACGGCGACGGTGGCGTTGCGCTCGGTCCCCGTCGCGGTGACGCCCGCACCCTCCAGGTGCCAGGTGGACCGCAGCAGCGAGCGGCCGAGGTCCTTGCGGAACGAGCCGAGCGGGACGCCGGCCGCGTCGACGACGTCGTAGCCGCTGCCCAGGTCGAGCCGCTTCCGGGCGCGGAAGGAGAAGACCGGCACCGTCCGCGCCTCGTCGGCGTAGAAGGTCACCTGCTCCTTGAACGCCAGCCGCTTCTGCTGCGCGGTGGCCAGCAGGGCACCCGGGCTCCCGTCCTCGGCCACCGCCCGGACGTCGTACCGGTTGACCGCCAGCGTGATCCTCTGCGTCACGGCGAACCGCTCGACGCCCTGCAGCCCCTGGTCCATCCCGTGCCCCCGTCGTGGTCGTGGACGGTCACTGTGGCAGAGCCCCCCCGTGGACGCGCCGGAGGCGGGCCCCGGCCGGGACCCGCCTCCGTGGTGCGCCGTGCCGGCCCCCGCGGGCCCGTCACGGATCAGATCTCAGGATCAGATGTCGTAGTACAGCTCGAACTCGTGCGGGTGCGGCCGGCTCTGGATCGGGAGGATCTCGTTCTGCCGCTTCCAGTCGACCCAGGTCTCGATGAGGTCGGGGGTGAACACGTCGCCCTCGGTGAGGAAGTCGTGGTCCGCCTCGAGGGCCTTGAGGACCTCGGGCAGCGTGGTCGGCACCTGGGCGATGTTGGCGTGCTCCTCCGGCGGGAGCTCGTACAGGTCCTTGTCGACCGGCGCCGGGGGCTCGGTGCGGTTCTTGATGCCGTCGAGGCCTGCCATGAGCATCGCGGAGAAGGCCAGGTACGGGTTGCTCGACGGGTCGGGCGCGCGGAACTCGATGCGCTTGGCCTTGGGGGAGCTGCCCGTGATGGGGATGCGGATCGCGGCGGAGCGGTTGCGCGCGGAGTACACGAGGTTGACCGGCGCCTCGAAGCCGGGCACGAGGCGGTGGTAGCTGTTGACCGTCGGGTTGGTGAAGGCCAGCACCGCGGGTGCGTGGGCGAGCAGCCCGCCGATGTACCAGCGGGCCATGTCCGACAGGCCGCCGTAGCCGGCCTCGTCGTAGAACAGCGGCTCGCCGTCCTTCCACAGCGACTGGTGGGCGTGCATGCCCGAGCCGTTGTCGCCGAAGACGGGCTTCGGCATGAAGGTCGCGGTCTTGCCGTTCTTCCACGCCGTGTTCTTGATGACGTACTTGAACTTCATGAGGTCGTCGCCGGCGTGGAGCAGCGTGTTGAAGCGGTAGTTGATCTCGGCCTGGCCGGCCGCGCCGACCTCGTGGTGGCCCCGCTCCAGCTCCAGCCCGACCGACTGGAGCGTCTTCATCATCTCGTCGCGCAGGTCGGCCTGGTGGTCGGTGGGGGAGACAGGGAAGTAGCCGCTCTTGTAGCGGGTCTTGTAGCCCCGGTTGCCGCCCTCCTCCTGGCGCGCGGTGTTCCACTGCGCCTCGATGGAGTCGATCTCGTAGTAGCCGGTGTTCGGCTTGGTCTCGAAGCGCACGTCGTCGAAGACGTAGAACTCGGCCTCGGCGCCGAAGTAGCAGGTGTCGGCGATGCCGGTGCCCTTGAGGTACGCCTCGGCCTTGGCGGCGATCTGGCGCGGGTCGCGGCTGTAGGGCTCGGAGGTGAACGGGTCGACGATGGAGTGCGTGACGACCAGGGTCTTGGCGGCCCGGTACGGGTCGATGTAGGCCGTCGCGGGGTCCGGGATCAGCTTCATGTCGGACTCGTGGATGGCCTGGAAACCGCGGATCGACGAGCCGTCGAACATCTGGCCGTCCTCGAAGGCCGAGGCGTCGAACGCGGCGGCAGGCATCGTGAAGTGCTGCATGATGCCGGGGAGGTCGATGAAGCGGATGTCGACGAACTCGACGCCCTCGTCGGCGATGTACCGCAGGACCTCTTCCGGGGAGCTGAACATCGGTTCTCCTGTCGCTGGCTGGGGATGGCAGGTCTGGCAGGCACGGGCGGCCCGTGCGTCGCGAGCACGCTAGGCGGCAGCCGTGTCGCCGCCGTGTCCCTCGTGTTTCGCGCATGTGACGAGACCGAGGTGCACGTCACGACCATATGACGTGGGCGACCGCCGTCACGCCGGGTGCCACGGCGACCGCGCCGCGTCGGCGTCCGGGCGGCGACGTAGGCTCGTCCCGTGGCTGACGACGGCGGACGGGCGGCGCTCGGGGGCTGGCTCGACGGCCCCGGCGGCCGGCGGGAGAGCACCCAGGAGTTCGCCGGCCAGCGGCTCGGCCGTCCCCCCGGCGGCAGCGGCTCGGTCGCGCCGCTCACCCGGCGCTCCGCCGCCCTGCTCGTGGACTGGCTGCTGGCCCTGCTCGTCGGTCAGACGCTGCTGCCGCAGCTGTCGTCGTGGGCGCCCCTGCTCGTCTTCGGCGTGGTACAGGTCCTGCTCGTCGGCACGCTCGGCTACGGGCCCGGGCACCGCCTGCTCGGCCTGCGGGTGGAGCGCCCGCTGGGCGGCCATGCCAGACCGCTCGCCGCGCTCGTCCGCACGCTGCTGCTCGTGCTCGTCATCCCGGCCGTGGTCACCGACGACGACGGCCGGGGTCTGCACGACCGCGCCGCCGGCACGGTCGTCGTCCGCCGGTAGGGCGGTCGTCCCCCGCCCGGGCCTCAGCGGCCGCGGCTCGCCCGGGCGCGGGTCGGGTCGATGCCCTTGGGGACCGAGGCGCGGAGGCCGCCGAGGGCCTGCATCCGCTTGGCGACGGCGCTCACCTCGGACGGGGTGAGGGTTCGCGGCAGCCGCATCATCCGGCGCGACACCTTCCGCAGCGGGACCTGGCCCTCGCCGTTGCCGACATGGATGACGTGCACCGGCACGCCGGAGGCGACCCGGGTGTGGCGCTTCTTCTCCCCGTCGGCCAGGCGGAACGTGCGCGGCAGCGGGCCCTCGACGAGCAGGACGATGCCCGGGCGGCCGACGGCACGGAACACGAGGTCCTTGGTGCGGGGGTCGGCGCCGACGGGCTCCTCCGACGTCACCCAGCCGCGCCGCAGCTGCTGCATGACGATCGCGGTGGCGCCCTGCCGGCCGTCGACCTGGGCGAACAGCGCCTTGTCCGCGCGGCGGGTGAGCACGACGAGGCCGACCAGCACCGCGGCGAGCACCGAGGAGATGCTGCCGAGGATGCGGCTGAACAGGCCGTCGGCGAGCAGGAACGTGAGGCCGAGGCCGACGAGCAGCACGAGCAGCGCCGAGCCCAGCACCCACAGCGGGGCGGGCCGGTCGTACTGCGCGGTCATCCTGTAGACGGCCGCGAACTGGCGGAGGCGGCCCTGCTTCTTCGCGGGGGCGGCGTCGGACGCGGCGGAGCTGCCAGTGCGGGCCATGGCGTCGAGGATAGGGCGGCACGGCCGGTGCCCCGGTCGGCCCCCGCCTAGCATGTGCGCCGTGGAGGCCCCGGCGCGGACGCTCGAGCAGCAGCGTGACTGGTACGGCGCCCCGCTGGCCGAGGTCTTCGAGGACCTGTGCACCAGCCTGCAGGTGACCCAGGCCGCGCTGGCCCGGCTGCTCGGGCTGTCGCCGGCGATGGTGAGCCAGCTGCGCAACGGGCAGCGCGCCAAGATCGGCAACCCTGCCGCGGCGCACCGCCTGGCGCAGCTCATGGACCTGGCGGGGGAGGTGCGGGCCGGCTCCAGCACCCCGGCCGAGGCCCTGGCGCAGGCCGAGACGGTCCGGGCGGACACGACCGCCTTCGCCCGGTCCGGCGGTGCGGGGCCGGGGGACGACGAGCTGGTGCGGGCGGGCCTGGCCCGCCTGGCGTCCGCACCGGTGCTGCGCCGCCTCGCCGACGCCGCGGAGGCCGAGGCGCCGGACCTGGCGC
>NZ_JBBEOI010000047.1 GCF_037860755.1 Aquipuribacter hungaricus
CGCCGGGCTGCTGAGCGGCGGGCCGGGCATGGTGCTCGCCGCGGCGGCGCTCGCGGGCGCCGGCCACGGCGCGGTGCAGAACCTCACGCTCGTGCAGGCGTTCGCCCGGGTGGAGCCGGCCGACACCCCGACCGCCTCGGCGGTGTGGAACCTCTGCTTCGACGGCGGCACCGCCGTGGGCGCGGTCGCCGTCGGTGCGGCGGCGGCCGCGCTGGCCGACCCCGCAGCCGGTGACGGCGCGTCGGGCATCGCCGCGGCCCTGCTCCTGTGCGCGGTGCTCGTGCTCGTCATGGCCCCCGTCGGGCTGCGGACCGCGCCAGCCCGGCCCGGCGCCGTCTGAGGCCGGAGCACCCTAGGGTCGGTACGGCGCGTGACTGCGTGCTCACGTCCTGCTGCCGACCGGTGCGGGGCGGCGACCGACAGGAGCAGGCATGACGAGCCTCCCCGGCAGTCCCGCTGCCACCTCGGCCGCGGTGGACGTGCGCCCGCGGTGGCACTACGTCGCGCGGGCCGCGCAGCAGCGGGTCCTGGTCAGGGCGCTGGCCCGGACCGGCGACCCCGTCGCCCGGTGGGCCGAGGCCAGGCCCGGCGACGACCACGTGGCCACCATGGAGCGGGTCCGGGCGCGGGGCCGGCTCGTCCCCAGCCGGGTCGGCGTCCTCGCCGTGACGGCCCACGCCGACTGCGCCGCCGTGCTGGGGGACCCTCGGTTCGGCGTCCGCCGGGCCGACGGCAGCTCGCCGCGGGCGGCGCCGCTGGACGACGCCGCCTTCGCCCCGCTCGACTGGTCGCTGCTCGACCTGGACCCGCCGGACCACAGCCGGCTCCGGCGGCTCGTCGCGCCGGCCTTCCGGCCCAGCCTCATGCGGCCGTTCCGCGCCCGGGTCGAGGTGCTCTGCGACGGGCTCGCCGACCGGCTCGCGGCCAGGCTGGACGCCGAGGGCACCGCCGACCTCATGGCGCTGTTCGCCGCCCCGCTGCCGATCGGGGTGGTCAGCGAGCTGCTCGGCGTCCCCGACGCCGACGCCGAGCAGTTCGACCGGATCGGCGCCACGGTCGGCAGGGCGCTGGACGGCGTCGTCTCCGGCGCCCAGGCGCGCGAGGTCAGCGCGGCCGCCCACGAGCTCGCGACGCTCTTCGCGCGGCTGCTCGAGGTCAGGCGGGCCGAGCCGGCCGACGACGTGCTGTCGGCGCTGGCCGCGGCGGTCGACGACGACCGCGCCGGCGCCCGGGAGGCGGTCTCGCTGGCGGCGCTGCTGCTCGTCGCCGGCTTCGAGACGGCGCTCAACCTCATCGGGAACTCGGTCGCCTCGGTGCTCGCGGTGCCCGGCGCGTGGCAGGCGCTCGCGGGGGCGGACGACGACGTCCTCGCTGACGCCGTGGTGCAGGAGTCGCTGCGGGCCGAGCCGCCTGTGCAGGCCACCATGCGGGTCTCCCACGAGCCGGTCGACCTGGGCGGCGGCGCGGTCGTGCCCGCCGGTCGACCCGTCCTCGTCATGGTCGCCGCGGCCAACCGGGACCCGGCCGTCTTCGCCGACCCGCACCGCTTCGACCCCGGTCGCACGGACGGGGCGGCGCACCTGGCCTTCTCGGGCGGCGTCCACTACTGCGTCGGGGCGCCGCTGGCCCGGCTGGAGGGGGCGGTCGCGCTGCGCACCCTCGCGCGGCGGCTGCCCGGCCTCGCGCTCGCCGGCGGCGTGGTCCGGCGCGACGGCGTGACGATCCGCGGCTACGCGAGGCTGCCCGTCCGCCTGCGGTGAAGCCGGAGCGCCCCGTGCCCGCGGCGCGCTTGACCGGCCGTCCTGGCTGACTGTTAAGTACTTGACATGCCTGGGACCGTGCTCGAAGCCGCGTCTGACCCGTCGCGCCGTCTGGCCCTCGCGCTGCACCGCGCGACCGGGCTGCTCGACCGGGTGGCGGACGCCTACCTGCGACCCGCCCACGGCATCGGGGTGTCCACCTTCGCCGCGCTCGTGGCGATCGACGCGGTCGGCCCGGCCAATCAGACCGTCGTCGCCCGTGCGCTCGACGTCTCCCGTGCCGCTGTGACCCAGCGGCTGTCCGGCCTGGTCGCCCGGGGGCTGGTCGCGGTCGTCGCCGACCCGGGGGACAGCCGGGCGCACGTCGTGACCCTCACCACCGCCGGTCGGGAGCTGCTCGGGCAGGCGTGGGCCGGGCTGGCCCGCTCCGAGGACGGGGTCGAGGACGGGGTCGACGTGGCGGCGCTCACGGCGGCGCTCGTCACGCTCGCCGACAACGCCGAGCGGCACCTGGGGCGGGTCGCCGGATGACCGCGCCCGCCGTGGCGGCGGCGCTGGCTGCCGTGCTGCTGGCCGCGCTCGCCGTGCTGCAGGTGCTCGTCGCGCTGGGGCGTCCGTACGGGCGGCTCGTCTGGGGCGGCGCGCACCGGGTGCTGCCACGCCGGCTGCGCGCGGCCAGCGCGGTGTCGGTGCTGCTCTACGCGGGCATGGCCGCGGTGCTGCTGGGTCGGGCTGCGGTGGTGGGGGACGGGCGGTCGGGCGCCGTCGTCGTCGCGGCCTGGGTGCTCGTCGGCTACCTCGCGCTCGGTGTCGTGCTCAACGCGGTGTCGCGCAGCCGGGTGGAGCGGGCGGTGATGACCCCGGCGTGCCTGGTCCTCCTCGCGTGCGCCGTGGTCGTGGCGCGCGGCTGACAGCGCACCGGCACGCGGTCCTGCTCGTCGGTCTGCGCCTCGGTCCGTGCGCGTCGGTACTGGCGTCGGTACTGGCGTCGGTCCTGGCGTCGGTCCTGTTCGTCGGTCCCGTCCGGGGCGGTGCGACCGGGCGGGTCAGAGAGAAGTCGCCCATGTCCCCGCCGCGACGAGCGGTCCGACGACGAGCAGGCAGGCCGGCACGAGCCAGGCCGGCGGACGCCCGCCGCCCGGCAGGTCGACGACGGTGCCGGTCGCGGGGTCGAGCGGAGCGGCAGCCGCATCCCTGGTTCGTAGACGGTCAGGTCCGTCGTCGACTCCCCGACCCACTCGCCGCGACGCACGGGCCCGCCCGGCTCCTCGCCCGGGTACTCGAGCACCAGCCGCCACATCACCTCGCCTCGCGCCGGGCGCACGAGGTGGACCTCGACGACCGTCCCGGTCGTGCGCCGGGCACGACGCAGCCGCGGCAGCACCTGCACGAGCGAGACCAGACCGACCAGCGCCAGCAGCGTGCCAGCCACCAGCCCCAGCCACGGGACCACGGCCGGCACGGGCGAGGCGGGGCCGACCGTCACCAGGTCCGCGAGCGCGAGGGACGTCATCGGTCGTCGCCGCCCGAGGGCTGGTCGAGGGGCGCCGTCACGACCGGGACGCTAGGGCACGACCCATCGACGAGCGTCGGTCCACCAGCGGCTCGGAGTCTCGCGGACCTGCTGCACGCGGGCCCCGTGCGGTCAGGGGCGGTGCTCGTCCGGGGGTGTGGCCAGAGGCGGGGTCGAACCGCCGACCTTCCGATTTTCAGTCGCCCCCATGTCGTCTGCGGTGGTCCGCAGGGAGCCCCTGACCTGGAGAAATGTTCGACAAGCGTCCGTGCCGGTAGCGGCGAGTATCGGTGGGTTGCTGTCAATTGATGCTGTCAAGGCGCTGCGGGATGGCGCAGAAGGTCGCCTCCTGCCGGCGTCTAGGCGGCGCCTGTCTCAGCGCGCTCCGTCAGTAGCGATCAACATCCGCTTGGCCGGCTCCTCGGGGAACGACACCTGGGTAAAGCCCGACGAGGCGGCATGCAGCCACTCCGAGTGCGCTGACGGAGACCAAGCCCCAGACCAGTCGAAGCCCGCACGGCTGGCCCGGCCGCGACCGGAGGAGCTGCCGCTGTCATAAGGCGCTTAGGGCAGTGCCCTAGGAACGACGAAGGCCCCCGTTGGCGCGGGGGCCTTGCGTCTAAGCATTTGGGACCAGTGGCAACTGGTCCGCAGTTGTCTCCGAGAGGAGACCCCTCCCATAAGGGGCTTTGTGCTGCCATGAGGGTAGCCGATGACAAGTCACGCGCAAAGAGTGTTGACGCCGCTGACCAGGCGTGCCCTGTCGACGGCTGGGCCCTCACCTGTGCCCTGAGCCCTCGCCCGGTGGTGCGTGTCGCCGACGTCGACGACACCGGCGCCGCCCTGAACCTGTACACCGGCCGAGCCCGGCTCGACGGTCCCGTGCCGGAGCGGCCGTGGGCGGTGTACCTGGCCGAGCAGGCCGGCGCGGAGGGGCCACGCTTCCGACTGCTCGCCTTCGACCTGGACGCCAAGGGCGACCCGGCCGCCGCGCAACGGGACGCCGACGTCCTGGCCGGGGTCCTCGACGACGCCGGTGTGCCGCACGTGCTGTGCCGTTCGGGGCCGAGCGATGGCCGCCACCTGTGGGTGGGTCTAAACGACGGTGTCGACGCCGCGACCGTGGCCACGCTGGCACGTCTGGCTCGCCACGTGTGTCCCAGCCTGGACTTGGCCCCGCTGACTAACCCGGTGACCGGGTGCGTGCGGCCTCCTGGTGCTCCGCACCGCGACGGCGGCACCTCGCAGGTCCTGCGCGGGGACCTGGGCACGCTCACGGCTTCCTCGACGACCCCGGAGCAGGTCCGGGCATTGGTGAGCCGCCTCGCCCAGCTCGTCGACGACACCGAGCCTGCGCACGACCCGGCTGCCCGCACTCCCCTGCCGGTGGACCGGCACGGGCACCTGTACCTGCCGGGTGCCAGGCGGGCGCTGCCCGCGGTCAGCGCGGCCGCCCTGCAGGCTGACGCCGCCGTGGGTGATGCGTCCGCGGTGGCGTGGACGGTCCTGATCGGTGCCGCCTCGGCCCGCTGGCACCACGACGACGTGGCCGCCCTGGTGCCCACCTCGCCAGGGCTGGAGCACGTCCGCACCCTGCGCCAGGGCCCCACCCGACGGCCCAGGCCGGCCCGGGGGCCGGCGTCGGCGGCGATGGTGCTGCGCCGGCAGTGGCACAAGGCCGTGCAGCACGTGGCCACCACCGCCCGGCAGGTCGGCGCCGACCCCACCTTCGACGCCCGCGCCGACGCCATCACGGCCGCGGTGCGGGCGGTGCAGGAGCGCGCGGACGCCACCGCCGGGCGGTGGGGCACCCGGACCGGGCCCACCGACCGCCGCGTCCTGGACGTCCTGTGCACCCTGGCCCTGCAGGCCGTCAGCGCCGACGTGGAGGCCGACACCCGCCGGGTGGCCCTGCTGGCCGGGATTGGCCGCGAGACGGCCCGCACCGGCCTGCTGCGCCTCGCTGCGGAAAGGTGGATTGCCCTGTCCCAGGCCGCCAGCGGCCCCCACGGCGCCCGCTGGACCCTCACCCCCCGGGCCACTCCCCCGGTCACGTCCCCGGACGCCGTCTCACCCGCCACAGCCCCTCTAGCCGCGGTCCCCCCAGGTGCCGTCCACAGGAAGGTGACTACTAATCGGTCACAAGGGGACCCGCGCCCCGCAGGGGCCGGGCCCGCAGAACGTCTCACCCTCCTCACCGACCTGACCGCCCGCACGACCGCTGCCGCGCACGACGCATTCACCACGAGACCAGGGTTGGGTCACCTGGTAGGGAACACCTGGGCACGCCTGACCCACCCCATGAGCACCATCGACCTCGCGCGGATCACCGCCCACCCGGTCGACGAGCTCCAGGTCGTCCTGGGTCGGCTCGCAGATGCCGGCCTGCTCGTGCGGGCCGGCGACACCTGGTCCCGACCAGCCCGGGACCACCGCGACCTTCGTGATGTGGTGGCGGTCGCGCGCGGTGCGGCCGGTGTCCTCCTCGAGCGGGAACGCCGCTACCGGGTCGAGCGGGTCGCATGGGCGTGGTGGCAGGCCGAACACGCCTGGATGCTCGCCCCACGCCGTGCCCACCCCGCCCGGCGGGCCGGCACCGGGCAGCTGGACCTGCTCGCCGAACCCGGCACCACCACCCTCGGCGCCCACCCCCGACGACCCGACGGGCGCGCCGACTTCCGCGCCGCCCGCGCCATCGTCGCCGCCGCCGGCATCACCGACCGCTCCCCCGCCGGCGAGCCACAGCAGGCCGCCCGCGATGCGGGCCGACGGCGAGCGGCGTGACAGTTGGTTCTGGCCACGGCAGTCCGGGCGCCACGGGCTTCACCACTGGACGAGCCGGCAAGATCGACCTCCTCCGCGACACCTAGAACCTCCCGTTCGCCCAGGGCTCCGTCGGACGAGGAGCCGCGGCGTCGCTGCTCCCGAGCACGTGACCAAGCCATTCCAACGATGCCCTGCCAGCAGGCACAGAGTCACGAACCAACAGACCACGGACTAACAGACTATGGACTCGCCAGGGCTCCGTGGGACGAGGAGCCGCGGCGTCGCTGCTCCCGAGCACGTGACCAAGCCATTCCAACGATGGCCCTGCATGCAGGACAGACTCACGAACCAACAGACCACGGACTAACAGAGTCCGTGACTGTCGAAGGAGTTAGCCGTAGCACGGCGTGTCTGCGTCACGAAGAACGCAAAGTCTGTGACTCTGCGAGTGAGGTACATAACTGAATCACGAACTAACAGAGTCTGTGGGGATGGATGTCTTACTCCGGCAGCCGCGTCGTCGCCGTCGTCAATGGCAAGGGCGGCGTCGGGAAGACGACTATCACTGCGAACGTTGGCGGCATGCTCGCCGCCGGAGGAGCCCGCGTCCTCCTGATCGACCTCGACCCGCAGGGCAACCTTGCCGAGGAGCTCGGCTACGCCGGTACCGCCGCCGACGACGACGGCCACGCCCTCGCGCAGGCCCTCGCCTTCGCCTCGCCCGTCTCGCCGCGCACCGGCATCCGCGACCAGCTCGACGTTCTCATTGGCGGCTCTGAGCTTGACAGGGCCGCTACCAGCCTGACCCTGCGCGGACATACAGACCCCACCGCCGCCAAGACCGCCCTAGCTGATGCCATAGCCGGCTACGTCGACGACTACGACCTTGTCCTTATTGACTGCCCACCCGGGCAGGAGAGCCTTCAGCAAGCCGCCCTCGCTGCCGCCCGTTGGGCCCTCATCCCGGTCAAGAGCGACGCCTCTTCCCGCAAGGGCCTGCGCAATGTCGCCCGCCGCCTCGACGCCGTCGTCGACATAAACCCCGACCTCGACCTTCTCGGCGTCGTTCTGTTCGGCCTCGCCCGGACCGCCCGCCGCGTCAGCGACACCGCCCGCGCCGCCATCGCCGACGACCTGGGTGCCCCCGTCGCCCTGTTCACCACCGCGATCCGCCACGCCGAAGCCGCCGCTCAAGAGGCCCGCGACCGCGGCCTCCTCGCCTACGAGCTCGAAGAAGCCGTCCTAGCTGCCCCCAAGTGGTACGAGCGCCTACGAGGCACCACCGCAGGGAAAGCCGGGGGAGAGGGCCCCAGATCCCGCAGCGCCACCGGCCTCGCCGAAGACTTCCAAGCCCTCGGCGAAGAAATCATCGCCCGCATCTCCGCTCGCGAGAGCACCACACCTGCCCCCGCCCCAGGAGGGACCCCATGAGCCCCGAACCAGCCCAGGCCCCCCGACGTGCACTCGGCGGGCTGCCGCCCCGCACCGGAAGCCCCGCCAGCGTCACCCGCCTCATCCGCTCCAACCGCCTCGAGGAGAGCGGCGCCGGCGTCATGAAACCGCCCGCAGTCATCGAAGCGCCGACTGACGGGAAGCAGAGTCTCGCCGCGATCGTCACGGAGTCGCAGACTTACGGACTACCGGACTCACAGAGTCAGACCCCCAAGTACCTCCAGCTCGTGCGTCGGGAGGCTCGGATGCACGCTCAGCAGGTCGCCGACCTCGCCAACCTCACTCGAGCCCTCAACGAGGCCCGCCGTAACGGCGCCCGCAGTGGCACGGGGGAGCGAATCACCGACAACACCCTCGTCCGCGTCGCCATCGACCTTCTCCTGGAGGACCCCGGCCGCCTGCGCGGCACCACCGAGGACGAGCTGCGCGCCAGCGTCGGCCTGCCACCCCTTCAGCCCGCGTCACTGAGCCACACGAACTAGGGAGCCAGCATGAGCCAGCGAGCCGGTCAGATCGAGGCCAGCAGGCCCTACGACCATCCCGGTCTTCACCACGCGGCCCGCCTCTCGCGGCCCGTCTGAGCGCGGGCAGGTGACGGGGCACCGGGCTCCTGCGCGCCTTAACGCGCGAGCCGTCGGCGAAGCTGATCTGCCTGATGTGACGCTGCTAGAGCAGGGATTTCCGTTCGACGCGGTATCGCGGCTTGTGGCCGCAGACCGCCGGTCCCGCGACGCCGCCTATCAGGTGCATCGTTGGTGGGCGCGCAGGCCGCCGGCACTCGTCCGGGCCGCTCTCATCGCCGCGAGGATCCCCGCGGACACGACAGTCGCGGCGTTTCGGGCCGCCTACGGCAGCACCGCACCGCTCCTCACCGGGACGACGGTGTTGGACCCGTTCGCGGGCGGCGGCACGACGCTCGTCGAGGCCGCGCGCCTCGGGGCAATCCCTGTCGGCAGGGACATCGACCCGCTTGCCGTGCTCCTTGTCGGCCACCAGCTCGAACCAGCAAGGGCCGAGGCGGTCCAAGCATCGGGAGAGCGGCTTCTGGCCCACCTACGGGTATCGCTCGGCGACCAGTGGGAGAGCACGGATGCTGACTGGGCGCCGCTGCACTACTTCACCATTCCGGTCGTCATGTGCTCCGAGTGTGACCACGCAGGTCCGCTGTACAGGTCCCTGGTTATCGGCCGAAGCACGGGCGCCGCCGGTGGGGTCGTCCGCGACGCCGAGGTGTCGGCGTTCTGCCCGGACTGCTACACGACGCACTCGCTCAAGGCCACCGCGAAGACTCTGACGTGCTGCGGCCACCGCCGGCCGCTGCACGCCGCGACGTACATTAAGGGCCGCTACCGCTGCCCAGGCTGTAAGGCGCCGTCGGACCATGAAAGGCTCCAGACCGGGGCTGCACCGCGTGTGCTTGTCGGCGTAGAGGAGACCTCGGTCAACCGCGGCACCCGCAGGCGCATCCGGCCTGCCACCGACGAGGACTTGCACCACGAACATCGGGCAGCGGCATGGCTCGCTGCTCGCGCGGGCCGGCCGCTGCCGCTTGACCGGCCCATCGTGACCGCTCCTGGCGACAACAGGCCGGTGAGTCACGGCATCACGACCATCGGGATGCTGCACACCGCAAGGCAGGCCGCGTATCTCGCCGCAGCCCACGACTGGATCGATGACGCCGGCCTCGACGACGGGACTGAGCGGGCCCTTCGGATCACCGTCTCCAGCACCGTCTCCAGTAACAACCGGCTCTGCGGCTACGCCACCGACTACGGGCGCCTCGCGCCGCTGTTCAGCATCCGGGCCTTCGCACTCCCCGCCCTCACGGTAGAGCTCAACCCGCTGAACCCCAGCGGCGGCAGGGGCACGCTCGCCGCCGCACTCCTACGGACCGCAAAGGCGGCCGACGGCACAGTGCGCAGGCACGTCCTCGACAGCAAGAACCGCCCCATCGCCGTGTCACTGGGTTTCCCCGCCCGAAACCACCCCGGCGCCGTCGCGACGGCCGACAGCACCTCGGCCACCAGGCCGGACGCGCCTCAGGCCGACATCTGCCTTACCGACCCGCCCTACTACGACTTCATCCCGTACGACGCCCTTAGCCAGGTCTACCGCGCCTGGCTGCCTGAGCAAGACCTCGACGCCGCGCCGCTCCTGCCCGCCGGTGACGACCCGGTAGCCGACTTCGGCTCCCGACTCGGTGCGGCCCTAAGCACCGCCGCAGGCTCCCTCAAGCGGGACGGCCTCGTGGCGTTCACCTACAAGGGCGGAGGCGACGCGTGGGACGCCGTCGGGGTGGCCCTTGACGAGGCGAAGCTCCGTGTCACGGCGCTGTGGCCCGTCCTGGCGGACCCGCACATGGGCCACCACTCTCACCCCGGCAACTGCGAGTACGACCTGCTCATCGTCGCGCGGGCCGTCGAGCAGGCGACCCCTGCGGAACCCACGACTAGCACTGTCGAATGGAAGCACCGCCTCGGGGACGTCTCTCCAGCCGATGAGAAGAACTTTGACCACGCCATGCGGATCGCGGGGCCCCGCTGGGGCTCCCCGCTTGCCCGGTAAACGATCCCTGTGGTCGCCGGGACTGAGGCAGTCCTGGCGAATCCCTGTTCTTGACGTTCGCCGGAAGTACTCTCCGATCAAGCCGTGATCCGGCCGTCAGCACGACCTGGAGGTTGCGGTGCCACGGCTAGACAAGACCTGCGTCACACAGTTCGCGAACACCGGCTGCGAGAAGCAACTCCGCGTCGCGCTGCACCCGGACGTCGCGGCGCACCGTCCGGAGCGGGCAGCGCTCGACCTTCCCCACCCACAGGTCCGCCCCGCGCTTGCTGAGATCCGGAACGCCGGCAACGAGTGGGGTTACAGCAAAGTCCACGACCTCTCTGAGGCATTCGGCGCTGGGCTGCTCGTTGGCGGGACGAGCAGCCCCACCGTCGGAACGGCCAGCCCCGGGCTCAGGTTCGCCGACAGCGAGCTCCTGGGACACCTCCGCGACGGCGTCCCCGACGGCGCGTTCCTCATCGAGACGGAGTTCGACGCCGACACGGTCACGTTCAGGGCGACCCACGGCCTGAACGGCCTCATCACCCACGGCGTCTCTGCACCCCTCGCCATTGCCCGGGTCCGTCCCGACGTCATCGAGGTAATTCCGCGAGGCGCCGCGGGGCACAGCGGCTTCATCGTCTCCCAGAGCGGGGACCTCCGCCCAGTAGCAGACGACGACGACCGCCAGCAGCTTCGCATCGTCGACGTGAAACTCACCAGCGAGCCGGGGCCGCACTACTTCTCCGAGCTCGCCTACTACACCCTTACGCTCGCCTGCTGGCTTCGAGAGCACGGCCTTGACGACGAGTTCAGCGTCAGCGCCGAGCCGGCCGTCTGGCCCGGCAGCGAGACCGACAGCACCCTCCAGAAGGCCGTCGCGGACGGGGTGGACCTGGCCGCCCGGTACGCAGCGTTCCATTCAGACCTGGAAACCGCCCCGCTCCGGATCTTCCTCGCGGACCTCGCCCGCCTACTCCACGACGCACTGGCACGCGTTCTCGCGACGCCGCTGCCCGACCTGCCGTGGGCCGTGACCCCGGGCTGCCAGGGCTGCGAGAATCTTGGCCAGAAGTTTAAGTCCGACCCGGGTACCCAGCCGGCAGACTGGGATCCTCGGCACTGCCTGCCGACGGCGGAGACCACCCAGGACCTGTCCCGCCTGCCATTCGTGTCCCGCGGCGCCGCCCGGGTCTTGCGCGAGCGGGGCCACCACGACGTCCCGTCGGTCGCCGCGCTACCCGACACCCACGAGACCTTCGACGCCCATCACCGCCTCCGGGGACAGCGGACCGTGGTCGCGGCCCGGGCTCGGGCACTCTCTGCCGCCGCCGTCCCCGCGCTGGTGTCTCCCACTGCGACGACTTCAGCAATCCCGTCGTTCGCGAAGCTCCGGCTCTTCGTGACCGCCGACTTCGACCCCGGCAGCGCCGTCACCCTTGCGTTCGGTCTCCGCTGGGCATGGCTCGCCCAACCCCAGCTCACCAGCGTCGCCCGGACGCGCGTCCACTACGTCCCTGGAAAAACCGTCGACGACGAGTGGCCCGTCTTCGCGCTGCTCCTCGACGACCTCGACGCGCTCTTGAACGAGGCCCGCGCGCAGGACCAGAACGCTGACGCGCAGGTTTACGTTTGGGACAGCGTCACGCTGGAGCACCTCACCCGCGTCGTCGGCCGGCACCTCGGCAACATCATCGCGTCGAACCGGCTCTCCCGGCTCGCCTGGCTGTTCCCGCCCGAGGAGATCCTCGACGCGCCGCACCTGGCATCGAGCCCCGCCGTCAGCGTCGTCCGCGACGCCGTGAAAGCGCTCCTGAGCCTCGACCTCGCGCACACCTACACGCTGCTGGAGACGGCGCGGCACTACCACGACCCCGGGCACCCGAACCCGACGTTCTGGGTCCCGACCTTTTGGCAGGACCCGTTCAGCGACCAAATACCGCCCGAGCGCGCCCACCAGCTCTGGAGGGGCCGGATGACCCCCGGCGCCCCCACGCAGGTCCAGCTCATGACGAACCTATCCACGACCGTCAACGCGAAGCTCGGCGCACTCGTGACGATCAGCGACAGGCTCGGGCAGGACCTGCGCGGCAGGCTCTCGCGAAAGGCCCCGAAGATCAGCCAGCTTCGAGGCCCCAACGACCAGGCCGGTACCAGCCACCTCGGGCTGCTCCTCGCGTGCCATGCCAAGCTCAACGCTGCGCTGCAGGAACTGGAGATCAGCCGGCGGCGCGCCCTCCCCGCAGCCGAACGCGAGGCGACCTTTGCTAGTGCGCGGCTCGGCCGCCGTCTCGTCGGCCAGGCCGCGACGGACGCACTTGCTGCGCTTGGCCTGTCCCCGGGCGCGCACCGCGCCGTCTACACCCTCGCGCCCGGGAGCCGCGAGGTGAAAGCGAAGCTCGGGGACTTCTCCTGGGCCGTGGCCCCCGAGAACGCCGTCGGTCTCTTGGAGCGAAAGGCGGGTTCTCTCATACGGCAGGACGCAGCCCTCGACGCCCGATGGTCCGGTAATTTCCAGGCCCTGAATCAGAAGATGACAAAAGTTCTCGGCGTGACCATCCGCGGAATTGACCGGGATCGCCTACTGATCGCCCTCGACTTCGATAATTACGGCGACGCGACGCCGGTCCGCGACGACTTGCTCGCCGCGGGCGCCTTCCAGGTCGACCACGACCTCGTCATGGACCCGGTCGCGGTGGACTGGTTCACTGCGAAGGTAGAAAAGACCGCGCACGCCATCGGAAATCCGCCTAAGGCGGTTCGCGAACCGCGCATTCAGGCAGCGCTCGGCGTGACCCGGAATCCCCGTGCTGGTAAAATCCATCACCCCGTCGAGGACTACCTCTGGGACGCCTTAACCACCGCCGACACCGCCATCTACCGTGACACCGTCGGTCTCAAGCAGGAACTGGAGGCGCTCGGCTACGAGCTCAACGATAGCCAGTGGACGGCTTGGGAGCGGTCGCTCACTCGCAGACTCGCGCTCATCTGGGGGCCGCCCGGCACCGGTAAGACCAAGACGGTCCGGGCCGTCCTCGCGGCCCTCGCCGCGGATAGCACCCGCGCAGGCGGCCAGCCACTCCGGATCGCCGTCGCCGCACAGACCTACACCGCCGTCGACAACGTGATCCGCAGCGTCGCCGGCGACATCGCCGCACACTGGCCCACCGCAGAGATCCGCCGGCTCCGCAGCAGCGGCCGTTCGGCGCCGGACTGGCTCCCGACGGCCTGGGACGTCAACTCCAGCGACCCCGCTGCGATCCAGGCCACGACCAAGCGGCTGGCGGAAGCCGCGACGACCATTGTTGGAGGCACTTCCGACCAGCTATACAAGCTGATCAAGGAGGCAGCCGGGACCGCCGGGGAGCTCTTTGACGTCATCGTCGTCGACGAGGCAGGACAGCTCGACGTGGCGCACGCCCTCTTGGTGCTGGCCGGAGCCGCCGCCGGCGCGACCGTCATCGTCGCCGGCGACCCGAAGCAGCTCCCGCCGATCCACGCCGCGGAGGCGCCAGCGGGGTTACAGGCACTTGTCGGCTCCGTTTACGGCTTCTTCCGCGACTGGCACGGCGTCCAGGAGAACCCGCTGCTCGTCAATTACCGCTCCAACGCCGAGATCGTCGCGCTGGGCCAGCGGGCCGGATACCCCTCGAACCTGAGGGCACACCGTCCTGGCCTACGGATCCGGTACACCCCGGACGCCGCTGCGCAAGCGACCGCGTCCGACCAGAGGCCCGACGGCTGGCCGTTAGACCTGCCGTACTCCGCCGACCTCGCGCGGGTCGCGGACCCCACCGTGCCGGTCGTCTGCCTCACATACCCGGAGGGTGTCTCGGGACAGTGGAACCAGTTCGAGGCCGACGTCGTGACTGGCCTGGTCCGCTGGTACGCGGCTTCAGTGGGGGCCGGGTTGGCGGACTTGGACGACCCCGTCCAGGAGGAACTGGGTGCCGTGCTGGTCGATCCTGAGACCTTCTGGAAGGAGGTCATCGGCGTCATCACCCCGCACCGCGCGCAGCGAGCCCGGATCGTTGACCGTCTTACCCGCATCTTTGTTACCCCCGAGGCGCACGTCGACACCGGGGCATGGATCGCCGACGCCGTGGAGACCGTCGAGCGGTTCCAGGGACAGGAGCGCGCCATCATCCTGGCGAGCTACGCCGTGGGCGACCCTGACACAGTCGCGGAGGAGGCAGAGTTCCTCCACGACCTTAACCGCTTCAACGTCCTCGCGACGCGCGCGATGGCCAAGCTCGTCGTCATCGCCAGCCGAGAGCTCGTCTCGCATATCAGCGGCGACCTGAAGGTAATTCGTAGCAGCGAGATGCTGAAAGACTTTGTCGACACGTTCTGCGGATACAGCGAGGCTGCGACGCTGGGCTGGGACTCGGGTGGGGCGGTCCGCCACGTCGCCGTCGAGCTGCGCACGCACCAGCCCTAAGTGATCCCGGTCAGAGATCAACGCAGGGGCTTGGACTGGTGAGTTCGGGCCCTTCTTCGGCTCGTCGTTGTCGGGTAGACGCCGTCGAATGTGGTTGGCGTGCTGATGAGCTTGGGGCGCCTCGGGATGTTCCGGGGTCAAGGTCGTCGAGCTAGTTGGTGGGGTATGTCGGTGATGGCTTCGAGCCAGGTGCGTAGGGCGGGGTCGACGTAGCCGACGAGGGTGAGCAGGTCGTCGTACCGGTCGGGGAGGGGCTCGGCCAGTAGCGGCTCGTGGTGAGCAATGCGGTTGCGCAGTAGGTGCAGGCGGGCCACGGGTGCCTCGATCACTCGTCGGTCGCGGCCGGGCATGTGGGGGAAGCCGGGTCGGATCCCTGACCAAAGGGTGGTGGTGTAGCGACGGGCGAGCAGAAAGCGCCAGAACCCAAAGGTCAACTCGGCAATGAGCTTGCCGGGCAGGGCCGGCGCCCCGGCCCGTTGCAGGCGTGCGCGGGCGGTCTCGATGTCGTCCCGGGCGCGTTGGTCCAGTTCGCGGTGGGGGTCGTCGAGCCAGTGCCCTGCCCGGTGCAAGCGTTGATGGCGGGCGGTAAGGGCCGTGTCGATGGCGTTGCGCAAGACGATCTCAGAGTGCCCGAGCGCGGTGCCGAGCAGCCCTGCGGTGCTGGCGTTCCACTCATACAACGCCACCGCGAGGGCCGAGTCTCCTGCGCTGGCGCGCAGGTAGGTCGCCAGCCGTGGGGCAGAGATTCCTCGGGCGAGTACCGCGGCATCGATGGCACCTGACGGTAAGGGTGTGTACATCTCGGCCTCTTCCGCGTAGTGTGTGAGTCGAAGACCCCGGAGCGATCCCTGGCCAACGGCCATATCACCGGGGTTTCGTCATGTGTGTGAGGTCAGGCGACAGGTGGGCTTTGTCTCGGTCTCGGTCTCGGGGGAGCGGCCAACGCCGAACGGCGCGGCCAGGTCGGCAGTGGTCCGGCTGGCGACGCGCGGTGTTGCTCGGCGAGGTGCTCCCGGGCGGGTAAAGACCTCAGGTCTGCGGCCGCGCTGACCGAGGCGGCTCTGGTCCCGAGACCGCCGCCTTCCTGTGCTAGGCATGAACGGCGTGCACACCGCGGCCTCGCATTGGAGGATGCGCCCACTCGCCGCGCTGCCCGCATACTGGCCCACCGTGGCGCCTCGTCAGCGTGCGTGACGATCGAGGTCTGCGGCCGTCACCGTGAAGGCCGAGGAGAGCGCACTCAGCAGGACGAGGATGAGGTGGGCGGCGACGACGCTCACGACGGCCGTCGCGAGCGACCCGGCCTGTTGGCTACCGGTGCCCAAGACCGCCAGGACAACCAACAGGCCGATGGCCACGACGACGGCCCAGCACAGATCTGCATAGGCCCTCTGGATCAGCAGAAGCCGACGTCTGGCCAGGGTCACCTCCGCACTGTCGAGGAGCAGACGTCCTGCTTCGTGCTCTTCGAGGCGGTTGCTGGATGCCTGGCTCCAGTCAGAGAGCTGGAAGACCAAGTTGAACAGCAGGCCCGCCACGACGGCCACGGTCGCCATGTAGCCGTCGAAGCCGTCCGCTCTCAGGTCCGCCGCGACGACGATTACCCCAACTACCGCGGGCACACCGAGGAAGACGACGAGGTTGCCCCGCCGCGTGCCGCCTTCGTCTAGAAGGGTCCACCAACGCCGGAGCACACGGTCGAGCCGCAACCTGGCGAAGAAGACTCCCAACACTTAGGCCACGACCAGGTTCCGTAGCAGGGTGGGCTCCAGCGTCAGGGCCTGCTCCAGCATGGCGTCCAGGGCCGGGTACCCGGCCGCATCGAGGGCCACGTCGGGCAGCGTGTACCCGGCGCGAGGGGCGTAGTCCTGGCCCAGGATCACGGTCCGATGCTCACCGTCGTCGAGGGTCACGCCGACCCGGACCTCTTCGGCCTGCATCTGCTCAACGAGCCTGGCCTCGGGGCCGTCGGGGAGCACGTAGGTGACGGCGTCGCCGCCCGTGAGACCAAGCAGTTCACGGCCCCACGCGTGGGTCAAGTCCCGCCAGCGCCGCTTCACGCCAATCTGCAGCGTCCCCACCTCCTCGACGTCCGGGCCGACCGACTCCAGGTCGTCCATCGCCCTCGACCGGCGCAGTGCCGCAACCACGACCGCGCTGTTGATGCGCCCCTGCCTGGACTCGTACTCCTCGATGATGTTGGCCGGGTAGAAGTGCTCGAGCTTCAGGGCCAAGTCGGTGTGTCGGTTACGGAACGCCCGGATCAGCACGTCGTTCCAAAAGGCTTGCTGGACGCCGAGATGCCCGTGGCGTTCGACGAGGAGCAGCCCCCGGGTGGAACGCTTGGGAAGGTTCATGAAGAAGTACAGCGGCCGTTCCTCGACGTCGTTGAGCTGCCTTCGGACCACCACTCGTTGCTGCTGACGTATGTCGGAGCGGACACCGGACTGCCCGACCAGAAGTTGGCCATGCAAGCGCCGCGGCCGACCCGTGGGCAGCGAGAGTGAGTCCACTGATCCATGACGACCCTCGTCGCCGGCTCCGTCCGCCGGCCACTGCAGGCCCGCCGGCATGAGCTCTTGGACCAGTTCGTGCAGGTCGACCCTCGCCGGGCGCTGAGCCCGCCGGGTCGCACCATCGGGCTGCGTCTCGGCCAGCAGGTCGCCCAGCAGACGTTCGTCCTTCGGGTGGTTCAGCCGGTGCACGCGAACCGAGTAGGCGTGAAGCGTCGAGGCCAACGAGTCCTCCCTGGTAGGGGAGAGACCATGCCAGAGACCCCGGACTTTGACGCGGCATGCGTCAGCTTGCGCCACACCGAGGACGTGACCTGACGCTCACCGACCTGCGCCTCTTCCATTTACGCGGACCCTAGGGCGGCTACGACGCTCTTGGCGGGTGTCCCACTTCCTTGGAACTGAGACGACAGTCGGGCTGCGGCCGGCGTCGGGTGGGGGAGGGGTGCCCGTTTAGCGACCCGTTCCCGATCATGACGTCCGGGCGGGTCTGCTGGGACGACGGTCGCTAACGTCGAGGTCGACGGGCCGTTGAGCAGTGAGGGAGTCAGTAGGGGGTCGTCGGGCGGGACGGGCAGGTGGCGCAGGGCTAGCGTCCCAGGGGGCCCACGTACGGTCCGACCGTCACCGAAGCCACCGGCTGCAGGTTGACTGCGACGGCGCCGAACTCGAGCAGCCACAGCACGCGGTGGCCGAAGAGCAGCCCTTCCCTGCTTGTGCGTACCCAAGTGTCGACGAGTTTCTGAGCCAGCCCCGGCTCCCGCTCCGCGAAGTCTTGGAACCCAGGTACTGCGACGGCGAGGCCCGTGCTGGACGGGTCCCAGCCAAACTCGCCGGCCGTCACGTCGCCCAGGCACTCGTGAAGAGCGGCGAGGTTGTGACCGAAGTAGTCCGGGAAGTCGAACCGCTCCTGGGAGCGCTGGTGCATCGTGGTCTCGTCCGCCCCTTGCAGGTTCACGCGCCTGTCGGCGTAGCCCAGAGCCGTGAGCTGACTCAGGGCCATCTCAAGACTGTCGGGTCGGAACAGCCGACCCCTCCGTCCCGAGCCAGGCCGAAATCGAGAGGGTCCGCCGTCAGCGCGTCAGTCTCGAAAGCGGCCATCCGCGGAGGCTACTGACGCGCAAGCGAGGGCCAGGCAGGTAGTCCCCGCCCTCCCCAATCAGACGCAGCCCGCCACGTATCGCTGATCAACGGGGATGGCCAACTGGGGATGCAAGTTGGGTCTGGTACCGGCTGTGATGCCGCTGACCATCGGCACGGCGCTGGACCGCTGGACTCGTGT
>NZ_JBBEOI010000048.1 GCF_037860755.1 Aquipuribacter hungaricus
CGCGCCCGGCAGCGGGTACCCGCGCAGGCCGGGGCCGTGCCCCAGAGCAGCCGGCCGAGCCCGCCCGGACCCGGCCCCGGGTCGAGGCCATCCCGCCCGAGCCCCCCGTCGACGACACGGTCTCCCGCGACGACCCGTCCGCCGACGCCGGCCCCGGCGGCGCGGACGTCCTCACCCGCCTCCTCGGCGCCCAGGTGATCGAGGACCGCCGCACCGACGGCTGACCCGGTCCGTCACCCGCCCGGGTGCGCCGCGCCCGGCGTGGGGCTGGTGACGGTCCGGGGACGTAGGGTCAGGGCGTGTACGAAGGAGTGGTAGCCGACCTCATCGAGGAGCTCGGCCGCCTGCCCGGCGTCGGGCCCAAGTCGGCGCAGCGGATCGCGTTCCACCTGCTGCAGGCCGACAGCGAGGACGTCACGCGCCTGGCGGAGGTCCTCCTGCAGGTCAAGGCGCGGATCCGCTTCTGCGACGTGTGCGGCAACGTGTCCGAGGAGGAGCGCTGCCGGATCTGCCGCGACCCCCGCCGGGACCCCAGCGTCATCTGCGTCGTCGAGGAGCCCCGGGACGTCGTGGCGATCGAGAAGACCCGCGAGTTCCGCGGGCTCTACCACGTGCTCGGCGGCGCCATCAGCCCCATCGACGGCATCGGGCCCAACGAACTGCGCATCCGGCAGCTCATGGGCAGACTGGCGTCGGACCAGGTCACCGAGCTCATCCTCGCCACCGACCCGAACCTCGAGGGCGAGGCCACGGCGACGTACCTGGCCCGGCTCGTGAGGCCGATGGGGCTGCGGGTCACCAGGCTGGCCAGCGGCCTCCCGGTCGGTGGGGACCTCGAGTACGCGGACGAGGTGACGCTCGGGAGGGCGTTCGAGGGACGGAGGCTCATCGATGTCTGAGGACACGAGCACGACGACGGGGACGACGGGCGCAGCAGGCACGGGCACGGCGGGCCCAGCGGGGACCAGCGCGCGGCAGGCCGACGAGGCGCGCGAGGACGTCCAGCGCGACGTCCCCCTGGCCGTCGAGGTGGCGGCCGAGGTGCAGGCCTTCCTCGACACGGTGACGCACGTCGCCGCCGGGGACGGGGAGGGCGCCGCGATCCCGCTGCTGCACCTGGCCCTGTCGCGGGTGCTCGCGGTCGGTGCGCGGCTGGGCGCGACGCAGGACGTCGTCCCGAGCGACCGGTTCGAGCCCGACGCGGGCCCCGAGGTCGACATGGACCCGCTGCGGCTCAGCCTGGTGGCCGCGATGGGCGAGGGGGACGGCTACACCGAGACCGTCGACCCGCAGGGCAGCACCGACGTGGCGTGGGGCAGCGTCGCCGACGACGTCACCGGTGTCGCCGCGGACCTCGCGCACGGCCTGCGCCACCTCGAGGCCGGCCGGGTGGGCGAGGCGCTGTGGTGGTGGCAGTACGCCTACCTGGCGACGTGGGGGCAGCGGGGGACCGCCGCCCAGCGCGCCCTGGTCTCGCTCATGGCCCACGCGCGGCTCGACGTGGACGCCGACGTCGCGGCCGAGGCGGAGTTCGACGCGCTGCACGCCCGCTGAGCTCGCACCACCGGTCGGCCCGGGCGCCCGAGGTGCGGTCCGTCGCGGGGGCCGTCCCGGCGTCTCGGTAGACTCCGGCCGCCTCCACCGCCAGCGGGGGAGCACGCGGGCGACCGGCGCCCGTGACCCCCTGTGGAGGTGGACCGCCCATGGGCATCGTCGTGCAGAAGTACGGCGGCTCCAGCGTGAGCGACGCCGCAGCGGTCAAGCGCGTCGCCCAGCGGATCGTCAGGACCGTCCAGGCCGGCAACAAGGTGTGCGTCGTCGTCTCCGCGATGGGCGACACCACCGACGAGCTGCTCGACCTCGCCGAGCAGGTGACCCCGACCCCGCCCGGTCGCGAGCTGGACATGCTGCTCACCGCGGGGGAGCGGATCAGCATGGCCGTGCTCGCCATGGCGATCGCCAACCTCGGCCACGAGGCGCGCAGCTTCACCGGCTCCCAGGCCGGCGTCATCACCGACTCCACCCACGGCAGGGCGCGCATCATCGACGTCACGCCGGGGCGGATCAGCACGGCGCTCGACGAGGGCGCCATCGCGATCGTCGCCGGGTTCCAGGGCGTCAGCCAGGACACCAAGGACATCACCACGCTCGGCCGGGGCGGCTCCGACACCACCGCCGTCGCGCTCGCCGCGGCGCTGCACGCCGACGTCTGCGAGATCTACACCGACGTCGACGGCGTCTTCACCGCCGACCCGCGGATCGTCTCGACCGCCGCCCGGCTGGACACCGTCACCTACGAGGAGATGCTCGAGCTGGCCGCCAGCGGGGCCAAGGTCCTCATGCTGCGCTGCGTGGAGTACGCGCGCCGCTACGACGTCCCCATCCACGTCCGGTCGTCGTTCTCCGACCGCCCCGGCACCACCGTCACCGGCAGCATCGAGGAGCTCAGCATGGAGCAGGCCATCATCTCCGGCGTCGCGCACGACCGCAGCGAGGCCAAGATCACCGTCGTCGGCGTCCCGGACGTGCCCGGCAAGGCCGCCGCGATCTTCACCGAGGTCGCCCGGGCCGGCGTCAACATCGACATGATCGTCCAGAACGTGTCGGCCGCCCAGACCGGCCTCACCGACGTGTCCTTCACGCTGCCCAAGACCGACGGGTCGACCGCCATGACGGCGCTCACCGCGGTGCAGGGCACGATCGGCTTCGCGCGGCTGCAGTACGACGACCAGATCGGCAAGGTCTCCCTGGTCGGCGCCGGGATGCGCAGCCACCCCGGCGTGAGCGCGACGTTCTTCTCGGCGCTGGCCGAGGCCGGCGTCAACATCGACGTCATCTCCACCTCCGAGATCCGCATCTCGGTGGTCACCCACGCGGACAAGGTCGACACGGCCGTCCGCGCGGTCCACACGGCGTTCCAGCTGGACGCCGACCAGGTCGAGGCCGTCGTGTACGGCGGGACGGGACGCTGACATGGCAGGCACGCGCAAGCCCACCCTGGCGGTCGTCGGCGCGACGGGCGCCGTCGGCACCGTCATGCTCGACATCCTCTCCACCCGCCCCGACGTATGGGGCGAGATCCGGCTCGTCGCCTCCGCGCGCTCGGCCGGCACCGTGCTGCAGGTCCGCGGCGAGGGCGTCGAGGTCCGCGCCCTGGCCCCGGGCGTCTTCGACGGCGTCGACGTGGCGATGTTCGACGTCCCCGACGAGATCAGCGCCGACTGGGCGCCGGTCGCGGCCGCCCGCGGCGCGGTCGTCGTCGACAACTCCGGCGCGTTCCGGATGGACCCCGACGTCCCGCTCGTCGTGCCCGAGGTCAACCCCGAGGCCGTCGCGGACCGCCCCAAGGGGATCATCGCCAACCCCAACTGCACG
The DNA here is from genome assembly GCF_037860755.1 of Aquipuribacter hungaricus. NCBI lineage: Bacteria > Bacillati > Actinomycetota > Actinomycetes > Micrococcales > Intrasporangiaceae > Aquipuribacter > Aquipuribacter hungaricus. The sequence goes on from NZ_JBBEOI010000048.1 coordinate 3,376, forward strand.
ACCCTGACGATGATGGCCGCCCTCGGCGCGCTCCACCGTCGCTGGCGGCTCACCGAGCTCGTCGTGGCCAGCTACCAGGCGGCCTCGGGCGCGGGGAAGCCCGGCATCGACCGGCTGCGGGCCGAGCTCGCCGTCGTCGCGGCCGACGAGACCCTGGGCACGACCTCCGGCGACGTCCGCCGGGCGGTGGCCGACGCGCTCGACGAGGGCGTCGACGGCCGGTTCCCCTTCGGCGCCCCGCTCGCCCTCAACGTCGTGCCCTTCGCCGGCAGCCCCAAGGACGACGGCTGGTCGAGCGAGGAGCTCAAGGTCCGCAACGAGTCCCGCAAGATCCTCGGCAGCCCCGACCTCAAGGTGTCCGCGACCTGCGTCCGCGTCCCGGTCGTCACCACCCACTCCCTGGCCGTCCACGCGACCTTCGCCGAGGAGCTGACGGCCGACGAGGCCCGCGCCGAGCTGGAGCAGGCGCCGACCGTCGTCGTCCAGGACGACCCGGCCACCGGCGTCTACCCGACCCCGGCCGACGTCGTCGGGCAGGACCCGACCTACGTCGGGCGCATCCGGCAGGCGCTGGACTTCCCCCGGACCCTCGACCTGTTCGTGTCCGGGGACAACCTGCGCAAGGGTGCCGCGCTCAACACCGCCGAGATCGCCGAGCTCGTCGCCGCCGAGCTGACCGGGCGGGACCAGGGGTGAGCCGCAGCGCCGCCGTCCGGGCGGGCCGCCTGCTCGGCGGCGCCCTCCTGCCCGGTGCGGCGGTGCTCGCCTGGTCGCTCGTCGAGGCGCGCAGCCCCGTGCTGCGCCGCGTCGACGTCCCGGTCCTCGGGCCCGGCCAGGCCCCGCTGCGGGTGCTCCACCTGTCCGACCTCCACCTCACCCCGCGCAGCACGCGCGAACGGGACTGGGTGCAGGGGCTCGCCGCCCTGGAACCCGACCTCACGGTCGTCACCGGTGACATGCTCGCCGGCGGCGACGCGATCCCCACCGTGGTCGAGGCGCTCGGCGACCTGCTCGAGCGCCCCGGCGCCTTCGTGCTGGGCTCCAACGACTACCACGCCCCCACGCCGCGCAACCCGCTGCGCTACTTCGGCGGCCCCAGCAAGGTCGACCGTCCGGTGGTGTTCCTGCCGACGGGCGACCTGGTCGACGCCCTCACCGGGGCCGGCTGGCTCGACCTCACGAACACGCGCGGCCGGCTCGACGTCGCGGGGCGCCCGGTCCGGCTGGTCGGCGTCGACGACCCCCACATCCGCCGGGACCGGATGCCGGCGCCGGAGCCGCGCGGGCGACACGACGCCGAGGAGGGTGCGCTGCGCCTGGGCGTCGCCCACGCCCCGTACCGCCGGGTGCTCGACGCGATGACCGACGACGGCTCCGACCTCGTGCTCGCCGGCCACACCCACGGCGGCCAGGTCTGCGTGCCCGGCTACGGCGCCCTGGTCACCAACTGCGACCTGCCGACCGCCTACGCCAAGGGGCTCTTCGCCTGGTCGGGCACCGCGTCCGACGGCGGCCCCGCCGACGGCTTCGCCGGCCCGCGGTCGTCGTGGGTGCACGTGAGCGCCGGCCTGGGGACCAGCCCGTACACGCCGGTCCGCCTCGCCTGCCGCCCCGAGGCCACGCTGCTCACCCTCGTGCCGCGGCGCTGAGGGCGGCCCCGTCCGGGCGGATCTCGCCCGAGCCCCGCCGCAGCAGGGTCGTGGGGACCCACACCGTCCGCGGTGCCTCCGCCCGGCCGTCGATGCGGGCGAACAGCAGGGTGGCGGCGGTGGTGCCGACCCGCGTCGGGTCCTGGGCCACGACCGTGACCCCGGGCTGGAGCAGGTCCGCGAGGGGGAAGTCGTCGAACCCCACCACGGCCACCCGGTCCTCCAGCCGCAGCCGGCGCAGCGCCCGGACGACCCCGATGGTCACGCGGTTCTGCGCGCAGAACAGGGCCGTCGGCCAGGTGCCGTCCGGCAGGCCGGTGAACAGGGCGAGCGCGGCGCCCTCGGCGCTGGCCTCGCCGTGCAGGTCCGCGGCCACCAGCCGCTCGTCGACGGGCAGGCCGGCGGCGGCCAGGGCCTGCCGGTAGCCGGCCAGGCGCTCCCGGGCGGTGGGGATGGAGGTGCGGTCGCCCAGGAAGGCGATGCGGCGGTGCCCGTGCGCCGCCAGGTGGCTGACCGCGTCCGCGGCCCCGAGCTCGTTGGTCGACAGCACCTGGTCCACGCGGAGTGCCTCCACGGCCCGGTCGACGACGACCACGGGCAGGCCGCGGTCGACCTCGCTCCCCAGCTCGTCCACGGCGCTGCCGGACGGGGCGACGATGAGGCCGTCGACGCGCCGGTCGGTGAACGCCTGGGCCACCTCGCGCTCGCGGCTGCCGTCGTCGTCGGCGCTGCCCGCGAGCACGACCGTGCCGTGGCGCACCGCCACCTCCTCCACCGCCCGCAGGAGCGCGGCGAAGAACGGGTTGGCCACGTCGTCCACGACGACGCCGATGGCCGAGGTGCGGCCGTCGGCCCGCCGCAGCGCGCTCGCCCCGGCGTCGGGCCGGTAGCCCAGCTCACGGACGGCTGCCTCGACCCGGACCGCCATCGCGGGGGAGACGCCGCTCTCGCGGTTCACCACGCGCGAGACGGTCTTGATCCCGACCCCGGCCAGGCGGGCGACGTCCTTCATCGTGGCGCGGCCGCGCGCCCGGCGGCTCGCCGGCTCGACGGCCGCGGGCCCGCCCTCGGTGCCGTTGCCGGCCGTGCCCGTCTCCGTCGACATGGCGACACTGTGCCCTGACGACATCGTTGTCGTCCACGTGGGGGGTGCGGTGCAGGGCAGTTGTCCCGATCTAGGTACAGATCCTGCCCTGGCCGTTGACAGCAGGCCCTCCGGGGGTGCACGGTTCAGACAACGTTGTCGCGCAGGTGCGACGACGACGAGGTCCAAGGGAGGACCCCCGATGCGACGCAGCAGCAGGACGACCGTGGCCGTGATGGCCGCCGCAGGGCTCTTCCTCGTCGCCGCGTGCGGTGACGACGCGTCCGAGGCGGGCGGCGGCAGCACCGGCGGGGCGGCCGGGGGCGACGGCGACGTCATCGTCGGCCTGGTCACGAAGACCGACACCAACCCGTTCTTCGTCAAGATGAAGGAGGGTGCCGAGGCTAAGGCCGAGGAGCTCGGCCTGGAGCTGCAGGCCTACGCCGGCGCCCAGGACGGCGACAACGAGGGCCAGGTCGAGGCGATCGAGAACCTCATCGCCGCCGGCGCCAGCGGCATCCTCATCACCCCGAACGACTCCGAGGCCATCGTCCCGAGCATCGAGAAGGCCCGCGACGCCGGCATCCTCGTCATCGCCCTGGACACCCAGCTCGAGCCGCCGGACGCCGCGGACGCCACGTTCGCCACCGACAACTTCCGTGCCGGCGAGCTCGTCGGCGAGTGGGCCGCGGCCCAGTTCGAGGCCTCGGGCGAGGAGGCGAAGATCGCCACGCTCGACCTCAACGCCAACGGCGTCAGCGTCGACGTGCAGCGCAACCAGGGCTTCCTCACCGGCTTCGGCATCGACGTCGCCGACCCGGAGACCATGGGCGACGAGGACGACCCCCGCATCGTCGGCAGCGACGTCACCGACGGCGCCGAGGAGGGCGGCCGCACCGCGATGGAGAACCTGCTCCAGGCGGACCCGGACATCAACCTCGTCTACACGATCAACGAGCCCGCCGCCGCCGGCGCCTACGAGGCCCTCAAGGCCGCCGGGCGCGAGGGCGAGGTCACCATCGTCTCCATCGACGGCGGCTGCCCCGGCGTGGACAACGTCGCCGCGGGCGTCATCGGCGCCACCTCGATGCAGTTCCCGCTCGACATGGCCGGGCTCGGCGTCGAGGCCGTCGCGAAGTACGCCGAGGACGGCACGCTGCCCGAGCCGACCGAGGGCCTGGACTTCGTCGACACCGGCGTCACGCTCGTCACCGACGAGGCCGTCGACGGCATCGAGTCCGAGGACTCCGCCTGGGGCTCGGAGAACTGCTGGGGCTGATGCCCCCGCGCCGTGGGGCGGGCGGCCGCCCCGCCCGTCCCACGGCCACCGCTCCGCCCGGTCCGCCCGGTCCGCCCGGTCCGCCCGGTCCGCCTCAGGACGCCGGCCGGCACCCGCACCGGCCCCGCACCACCCACCGCACCAGCCGCGCACGCCCGGCCTCGACGAGGAGGACACCCGCATGACCGCAGTCCACGAGGCTCCGCCCGCACCGCCGGGCGAGCCGGACGCACCAGAGAAGCAGCCGCTGAGGCGCCGGGTCCGCGAGGTCCTGCACGCCAACCCGGTGCTCGGCCCCGCCGCCGTCCTCCTGCTGTCCGTGGTCGTCTTCTCGGTCGGCAGCGACCGGTTCCTCGACCCGACCAACATCTCGCTCATCGTCCAGCAGGTGGCGGTGGTCGGCGTGCTCGCCCTCGGGCAGACGCTCATCATCCTCACCGCCGGCATCGACCTGTCGGTCGGCGCGATCATGGTGCTGAGCTCGATCGTCATGGCCAAGCTGTCGGCCGAGGCGGGGCTGCCCGGCCCGGTGGCCCTGCTGGCCGGCTTCGCGACCGGCCTCTTCTGCGGGCTGGTCAACGGCTTCCTCGTCACCCGGCTCAAGCTGCCGCCGTTCATCGTCACCCTGGGCTCGCTCAACGTCTTCTTCGCCCTCAACCTGTGGCTGTCCGGCTCGGCGACCGTGCGCGGCTCGGACATGTCGCCGTGGCTGCTGGTCATGGGCGAGACGTTCCCCGTGCTCGGCGCCCGGTTCACGCTGGGCTCCGTCGTGCTGCTGCTCACCTGCCTCGTGCTGGCGTACGCGCTGCGCCAGACCGGCTGGGGGCGCCACGTCTACGCCATCGGCGACGACCGGGAGGCCGCCCGGCTGTCCGGGATCCGGGTCGACCGGATGCTCCTGTCGGTCTACGCCGTCGCCGGCCTGGTCTACGGCCTGGCCGCGTGGGTGCTCATCGGCCGCATCTCCGCGGCGAGCCCGCAGGCGGGCATCGACGACAACCTCAACTCCATCACCGCGGTCGTGCTCGGCGGGACCAGCCTCTTCGGCGGCCGCGGCGCCATCGTCGGCACCCTCGTGGGCGCCCTCATCGTCGGCGTGTTCCGCAACGGCCTGACCCTCGTCGGGGTCGACGCCCTGTGGCAGAACTTCGCCGTCGGCATCCTCGTCATCGTCGCCGTCTCCATCGACCAGTGGATCAGGAAGCCCGCATGAGCCGCAACGCCATCCCGGACGCCGCAGAGCGCGCCGAGGCCGCCGCCGTCACCGTCGTCGACCCCACCGCCGACCGCGCCGAGGTGCTCGGGGCCACCGGCCTCGTCAAGCGCTACGGCCGCGTCACCGCGGTCGACGGCGCCGACTTCTCGCTCCGGGCCGGGGAGATCCTCGCCATCATCGGCGACAACGGCGCGGGCAAGTCGAGCCTGGTCAAGTGCCTGTCCGGGGCGGTGCAGCCCGACGAGGGCGAGATCCGCCTCGACGGGAAGGTGGTGAGCTTCGCCGGTCCGATCGAGGCGCGCACGGCCGGCATCGAGATCGTCCACCAGTCGCTCGCGGTGTCGCCGTCGCTGGACATCGCCTCCAACCTGTTCCTCGGCCGGGAGCGCCGCAAGAAGGGCGTCATGGGCTCGGTGTTCCGCCAGCTCGACCACAAGGGGATGCGGCGGGAGGCGGCCAAGCACCTGGACGACCTCGGCGTGCTCACCGTGCAGAACATGTCGCAGGCCGTCGAGACGCTGTCCGGCGGGCAGCGGCAGGCCGTCGCCGTGGCACGGGCGGCCGCCTTCGGCAGCCGGGTCGTGATCATGGACGAGCCGACCGCCGCGCTCGGGGTCAAGGAGTCCAACCGGGTGCTGCGCCTCATCGAGGACGTCCGCGACAAGGGGATGCCCGTGGTGCTCATCAGCCACAACATGCCCCACGTGTTCGAGGTCGCCGACCGCATCCACGTCCACCGGCTCGGCCGGCGCGCGTGCGTCGTCACGCCGCAGAGCCACTCCATGCAGGACACCGTCGCGATCATGACCGGGGCGCTGCCCCCGCCGGAGCACGACGCGTCCTGACCGCCCGGCCGTACCGCCGCGTCCCCCTGCCGCGGCGGTACGGTTGCGCGTCCGGGGGGCGGCCTCCCGGCAGCGGGACGAGGAGGCACGGGTGGGCAGCGGGTTCCGCGCGGTGGTGCTCGGCGGGGACATCGGCGCCTACAGCCTGGCCCGCCACTTCCACGAGAACCACGGCGTCCGCGCCGTCCTGGTCTCGACCACCACCACCGGCCTCATGGCCCGGTCGCAGGTGTTCGACCACGTCCTCGAGCCCCGGATGACCGACCCGGACGTGCTCGTCGACGTGCTGGCGCGCGTCGCCCCCGATGACGGGCTGCCGACCCTGGTGCTGGCCAGCGCCGACCGGCTGGTGTCCCTGCTCGTCCAGGTGCGCGACCGGCTCGGGGCCCACCTCACGGTGCCCTACGTCGAGCGGCCCCTGCTGGAGCGGCTCACCGACAAGGCCTCGTTCAGCCGGCTCTGCGAGGAGCTCGGCATCCCGCACCCCCGCACCCTGGTCGTGGACTGCGCGGTCGACGCCGACCCCGACACCTCCTCGCTCCGCTTCCCCGTCTTCGCCAAGGCCGCGAGCACGGTGGCCTACGCCCGCGTGACGTTCCCCGGCAAGAGCAAGGGCTTCGTCGTGCCGTCGCCCGCCGACCTCGTCGACCTGCTCGCCCGGGTCCGCGCCTCCGGCTACCGCGAGTCCTTCGTCGTGCAGGACCTCATCCCGGGCGACGACTCCGGCATGCGGATCCTCACCTCCTACGCCGACCGCTCCTCGCGGGTGCGCTACTCCTCGTTCGGCCACGTGCTTCTCGAGGAGCACGCGCCGAGCGCGATCGGCAACCCGGCTGCGATCCTCACCGACCACGACGAGGTGTCCGTCGAGCACGCCCGCCGCCTGCTGGAGCACGTCGGCTGGACCGGCTGGGCCAACTTCGACCTCAAGCTCGACCCCCGCGACGGGCGCTCGGTCTTCTTCGAGCTCAACCCCCGGCTCGGCCGCAGCAACTACTACCTCGCCGCCGGCCAGGTCGACCCGGTCGGGCCCTACGTGCGCGAGCACCTGCAGGGCCTCGACCCGTTCCCGCCCGGCTCGCCGGACCGCGCGGTGCCCGACCACCTGTTCACGGTGCTGCCCAAGGGCCTGCTGCTGCGCTACCTGCCGCCGGGCCCGCTGCGCGACCGCGTGAAGGCCGCCTACCGGGGCCGTCGCGTCCACGACCCGCTCTGGTACGCCGCCGAGCGGGACCCCCGCCGGCTGGCGTACCTCGCGGCCAGCCACGCCAACCAGTACCGGAAGTTCGCCCGCCACTACCCGGTCACCGCGGCACGGGCGCGCACGTCGGCGCCGGACGCCCTGCCCCGGCCGTGACCGCCCCGCAGGGCCGCACGCTCGTCGGCGTGGTCGGCGGGGTGGGGCCGCTCGCGACCGCCTACTTCCTCGCCCGCGTGGTCCGGCTCACCGACGCCGCCACCGACCAGGAGCACGTCGACCTCGTCGTCCACCAGCGGGCGAGCATCCCCGACCGGACCGCGTTCCTGCTCGGCCGCAGCAGCGAGGACCCCGGGCCGGTCATGGCCGCCTGCGCGCAGGACCTCGTGCGGCTGGGCGCCCGGGCGGTCGTGCTGCCGTGCAACACCGCCGAGCCGTTCCTGCCCCAGGTCGAGGCGGTCGCCGGCGTCCCGGTGCTCGGCATCGTCCGGGCGACCGTCGAGGCCGCCGTGCGCCGGGTGCCGGGCCTGCAGCGGGTCGGCGTGCTGGCCACCGACGGCACCGTGGCCGCCCGGACCTACCACGACGAGCTCGCCCGGGCCGGGCTGGAGACGGTCGTGCCCGGGGCCGAGGACCAGGCCACCGTCATGTCGGTCATCTACGACCAGGTCAAGGCGGGGCTGCCCGGGGACGCCGGCGCGCTCGCCGCCGTCGCCGACCGGCTGGTCGGCGCCGGGGCGGGGTGCGTGCTGCTGGCCTGCACCGAGCTGTCCGTGCTGCACGACGAGTTGCTGGGGCTCACCGACCACGTCGTCGTGGACTCCGTCGACTCGCTCGCCCTGGCCACGGTGCTGCGCGCCGGCGCCCGCCCCGCCGCCTGAGCCCCCCGGACGACAGAGAGGGCCGACCCTCGCGGGTCGGCCCTCTCCGGGTGGTCGGGCTGGCGGGATTCGAACCCACGACCTCCTCGTCCCGAACGAGGCGCGCTACCAAGCTGCGCCACAGCCCGTACGTCGGCGAGTGTAGCCGAGCGGGGGACCGGTCAGGTCCCGCCGACCGGTCGGGGGCGGCCCTGATGGCCGACCGCCCCCGGACCGGGCCCGCCGGTCAGGGCGCCGGTGCGGGGGCCGCCGGCGGGGGGGCCGGCGCGGGCGTCTCGACCGGGGCGGGGACGACGGGCTCGGGCGGTGCCTCCGGCTCAGGACCCTGCGACAGGTACAGCGTCACGCTGTTCCCGTCGCGCTGCAGGGCGCCGGACGACGGGCTCTGCGCGGCCACGGCGCCGGCGGGGATCTCGTCGGAGAACCGGCCCTCCGGCGACACGACGACGGTGAGACCGAGCTCCTCGAGCTCGGCCGTCGCGCGGTCCGGCTGGTCGCCACGGACGTTCGGCAGCGCGAACTGCGGGCCGCGGCGGACGTCCTCGTCGGGCTCGGGGAAGCCGTCGGCCTGCAGGTCCCACACCTCGTCGGCGCGGTTCATGAACGCGTCCCAGGTCGGCAGCGCGAACGTCGAGCCGAACACCTGGCGGTACCGCCGGCCGTTGATGGGGAACGTCGTCAGCGACTTCGTCACGCCGTCGACACCCGGGTCGCCGACCCACACCGAGCTGGCGATTCCGGGGGTGTAGCCGGAGAACCAGATCTCCTTGAACGCGCTCGTCGTCCCCGTCTTGCCGGCCGCGGTGCCGCCGTCGAAGTCGGTGTCGTCGGCGGTGCCGCGGATGAGGGTCTGCTGGAGCGCCTCGTTGACGCCGCGGGCGACCTGCTGGTCGATGGCCTGGTTGCAGTCCGCGGACGGCACCGGCAGGTCGGCGCCGGTGCGGTCGACGATCCGGGCGATGCCCACCGGGGTGCAGTGGACGCCGTCGGCGGCGAAGGTCGCGTAGACGCCGGCCACCGACAGCGGGGAGACCGCGCTGACGCCGAGCGCCATGACCGGGACCATCTCGATCTCGCCGTCTGGGTCGGTGGACGGGCGCAGGCCCAGGCGGGTGGCCATGTCGCGGATCTGGCACAGGTCGAGCTGGCTCGTCATCTCGACGTAGGCGGTGTTGCTCGAGCGGAACGACGCCTCGGCCACGCTCAGCGAGGGCGCCGTACCGCCGGAGTTGTTCACCTCGAAGGTGCCGTTGTCGCGGCGGACGGGCGAGCCGCACTGGGTGAAGTCGCGGAAGCGGAAGGTCCGCTGCGCGGGGGCGGGGATGCGGGCGCTGAGCGAGTTGCCCTGCTCCAGCCACGTCGCCAGGACGATCGGCTTCATGTTGGAGCCCGGCTGGAACCCGCTGCCGCCGCTGTAGCGCTTGTCGACGTTGAAGTTCGTGAACGTCAGGGCGGGGTTGCCCGGCTCCTCGCCGTACTGGCGGTTCTGCGCCATGGCGAGGATGTTCCCGGTGCCCGGCTGGACGACGGACATCGCGGCGCCGGCCCGGTCGGTCTCGGGGACCTCGCTGCGCACGGCCTCCCAGGCGCGGGCCTGCAGGTCCGGCCGGATGGTCGTCTCGATGCGGAGCCCGCCGCGCAGCAGCAGGTTCTCGCGCTGCTCGGCCGTCTCGCCGTAGGCGGGGTCGGACAGGATGACGCGCTGCACGTAGTCGCAGAAGTAGGCGAGCTGGCCGGCGGTGAGGCAGCCGCGCTGGGTCTCGTTGGGCACCAGGCCCAGCTCGGCGGCGACGGACTCGTCGTACTGCTGCTGGTTGATCGCGCCGGTCCGGAGCATCGACCCGAGCACGGTGTTGCGGCGCCCGACGGTCGCCTCGGGGTTGTCGAGCGGGTCCCAGCGCGTGGGGGCCTGGACGATCCCGGCCAGCGCTGCGGCCTGGGGCAGGGTCAGCTGCTCCGCGTTGACGCTGAAGTACCGCTGGGCGGCGGCCTGGATGCCGTACGTGGCGTTGCCGAAGTTCGCAATGTTCAGGTAGCGCTCGAGGATCTCGTCCTTGGTGAACTGCTCCTCCAGCGAGATCGCCAGCCGCGCCTCGCGCAGCTTGCGCCCGTAGCCGACCGGCCCGCCCGCGGCGATCTCGGCCTGGACCTCGCGGAGCTTCTCCGGGTCGCCGGTGTACACGGCGGACTCCAGCTGGACCTGCTTGACGTACTGCTGGGTGAGCGTGGAGGCGCCCTGCTGAGAGCCGCCCAGGACGTTGTTGCCCAGGGCCCGCAGGGTGCCGCGGGCGTCGACGCCGCCGTGGCTGTAGAAGCGCTCGTCCTCGATGGCGACGATGGCCTTGGGGGTCCACTCGCCCATCCGGTTGAGCGAGGTGCTCGTCCGGTTCTCGGAGAAGAACGTGGCGATGAGGCTGCCGTCCGCGGCGTACATCCCGGAGGTCTGGGAGACCGGCGGGATCTCGAGCTCGGTCGGCAGCTCGTCGTAGTAGTCGGCCCCGCTGCGCGTCAGGTACCCGGCGCCCGCGGCGGCGGGCAGCACGAGCCCGGCCGCCAGCACGCCGGCCACCAGCGCCACCGCCACGAAGGCGGCCAGCAGGGTCGTCACCCGCAGGAACCCCGTCGCGACGTTGCCGGAGTCGTCCTCCCGGAGCCGTCGGAGCACCCCGCCGGAGGACGCCCGTCGTGCGGGCGCTGCTCCGGCCGGGGCAGCGTGTATCACGGCTCGGTCTCGCCACCTCATGCCAGCCAGGGTACGTGCCGACCTCTGGTGCGGACGGACGGTGGGCGCGCCAGCGCATCCTCCGTTCGGCCGAGGCCCCGCTGGCCGGACGGACCATGCAGGTCGGGACGTTCGCACCTGTCGGGGGTAACGCGCGCTGCCTAGTTTCGATACAGAGCGACACGAGCGATCAATGCCGCACCCGGGCGGGACCCCGGTGCGGGGGGAAGAGGGCCGAGAGATGCCGTGGGTCGAGGAGTGGCCGAGCCAGGGGGCGTGCCGTGGCGAGGACCCGGACGCGCTGTTCGTCCAGGGTGCCGCGCAGCAGCAGGCCAAGCAGGTCTGCAAGGCGTGCCCGGTGCGCAGCGAGTGCCTGGCGCACGCGCTGGACACCCGCACCGAGTTCGGCGTGTGGGGCGGGACGACCGAGCGCGAGCGTCGCCAGATCCTCCGCGAGCACCCGCAGGTGGCGTCGTGGCGCACCCTCCTCGAGGACGCCAAGAGCGTCCACGAGGGCGGCGGCCGCGTCGGTGCGGCGCCGCGCACGCGCGTGGTCCAGCGCGAGGTGCACCCCGCGCCCGTGCTCGCCCAGCAGCTCGAGGCGTCCTGACCGGACCGCCTAGCGGTCCCCCGCGCGGGGGGTGACGACAGGGCCCGAGGCCAGGTCGTCGCCCACCGCGCGCAGCGCGTCCAGGTCCGTGACGTCCAGCGGGCGGGCCGGGACGACGACGGTCGGCACGGGCGGGTCGACCCGCACCAGCCGTGAGACGACCTCGCTCTCGGCCTCCACCCGCGCGGCACGCCGCGCGTGCACCCACAGCACCTCTGCGGTGCCGGCCCGGTGGCCGCCCTCGGTGTCCGCTCGCTCCGCGGCGGCCCGGGTCTCGTCGGAGCCCAGGTCCGGTACCGGCGTGAGCGTGGCCCGGTTGACCACCACCCCGCCCAGCGGCATCCGGTCGGCCAGCAGCCGGTCGACGAAGAACCCCGCCTCGCGCACGGCGTCCGGCTCCGGCGCGGCGACCACGACGAAGCGCGTGCCCTTGCCGGCCAGCAGCGCGTACGTGCGCTGCGCCCGCTCGCGGAACCCGCCGAACATCGAGTCGAACGCGGCGACGAAGGTCTGCACGTCCGTGAGCACCTGCGCGCCGAGCACCTTGGTCATGACGCCGGTGACGCCGCCGGCGATGGTCGACAGCACCCGGGCGTAGGCCTTGCCGCCGGCCTTGGCGGGCGTGAGCAGCAGCCGCAGGAACCGGCTGTCGAGGAACGAGCCCAGCCGCTCCGGCGCGTCGAGGAAGTCCAGCGCCGACCGGCTCGGCGGGGTGTCGACGACGATGAGGTCCCAGCGGTCGCGGCCGTCGGCGTCCTGGACGGCGCGCAGCTGGCCCAGCTTCTCCATCGCCATGTACTCCTGCGTCCCCGCGAAGGAGCTCGACAGCGCCTGGTAGAAGGGGTTGGCCAGCATCTGCGCGGCCTTCTCGGGGGTCGCGTGCGTCTGCACGACCTCGTCGAAGGTCCGCTTCATGTCCAGCATCATCGCGTCGAGCGAGCCGCCCGCCCCGGCCACGACGCCCTCCACGGGGCGGGGGGTGTTGTCCAGCTCGGACAGGCCGAGCGACTGCGCCAGCCGGCGGGCGGGGTCGATGGTGAGCACGACCGTCCGCCGGCCGCGCTCGGCGCCGCGCAGGGCCAGCGCCGCGGCCACGGTGGTCTTGCCGACCCCGCCGGAGCCGCAGCAGACCACCACGCGCAGTGACGGGTCGTCGAGCATGGCGTCGACGTCCAGGCGCGGAGGACCGTCGGTCGTGGCGCGGCGGCTCACGCGAGCGCACCGGCGAGCTCGTGCACGCCGCCGTCGTCGAGGCCGTGGCGCCCGCCGTCCAGCTGGGGCAGCTCGACCACCGTGATGCCGAGCGCGTCCACCTCCTGGCGCAGCTCGCGCTCGCGGGCTACCCGCAGCGCGTGCTCCCGGGTCTCGACCAGCAGGCCGGCGGCCCGCGCCCGGGGGTCGTCCCCGCCGGCGCCCAGCGCCGTCAGGTCCGCGGCCAGGGCGTCGAGGTCCCATGCCCCGTCCCCGCTGCCGTCCCCGCTGCCGTCCCCGTCCCTGGCCAGCGCGCGGGCGGTGAGCGCCTCGTCCAGCAGCGGCGGGCGGACCTGGTTGACGACGACCCGCCCCATGGGCAGGCCGAGGCGGCGCAGCTCGGCGACGGCGTCGGCGGTCTCCTGCACGGGCATGTCCTCCAGCAGGGTGACGACGTGGACCGCCGTCGTCTCCGACCGCAGCACCGCCATGACGGACTCGGCCTGCGCGTTGATGGGACCGACCCGGGCCAGGCCCGCCCCGACGGCGTTGACGTTGAGGAAGTTGCCGATCCGGCCGGTCGGCGGCGCGTCGAGGACGACGTGGTCGTACAGGTACGGGGTGTCCCCGCGGCGGTCGCCCTGCCGGGTGCGGACCGCGTCGTAGACCTTGCCGGTGAGCAGCACGTCGCGCAGTCCCGGGGCGATCGTCGTGGCGAAGTCGACGGCGCCGATCCGCTCGAGGGTCCGCCCGGCGCGGCCGAGGCGGTAGAACACCTCGAGGTACTCCAGCAGGGCGCCCTTGGCGTCGATCGCCGAGCCCAGCAGCTCGCCGCCGTCGACCGGGAGCAGCGGGGTCGGCTCGAAGCCGAGCGGCGCGCGGTCGAACAGCCGGGCCAGGCCCTGCCGCCCCTCGACCTCGCACAGCAGGACGCGGCGTCCCTGCCGGGCCAGGGCGAGGGCCAGCGCGCCGGCGACGGTCGTCTTGCCCGTGCCCCCCTTGCCGGTGACGACGTGGAGCCGGACCCGGGGGTCGAGGAGGTCGGGCACGGGCCCACGGTAGACACCGCCCTGGTGGGGGGCACGCCGGGGCGGGGGCGGCCCTGCCGCCAGTAGGGTCGGGGCATGCAGACCTGGGAGTACGCGACGGTCCCGCTCATCGTCCACGCGACCAAGCAGATCCTCGACCAGTGGGGCGAGGACGGCTGGGAGCTCGTGCAGGTGATCGAGGGGCCCGGTGGCCAGGGCGGCCTCGTCGCGTACCTCAAGCGGCCTCGCGCCTGAGGCGGCTGCCGCGACCGGGGCAGCCCCGGTCGCGGCGCACGACGGTGGCGTGGCACCCGCCGCGCCCCGGACGCAGGAGAGGGAGCACCCCGTGACGGAGCAGGACGAGGGCACCGCACGCCCGGTCGAGGACGACCGCGGCGCGGCCCCCCAGGGCGGCCAGGACGAGACGGCCGCCGAGCAGGGCACGACCGACGGCACGACCGACAGCACGACCGACGAGGGCGGGGCCCCGGTCCTGTCCGGGTCCCCCCGCGAGCGGCTCGCGCAGCTGGGGCTGGAGCTCCCGCCCGTGCCCGCGCCCGTCGCGGACTACGTGCCGGCCGTGCGCACGGGTTCCTACGTCTACACCTCGGGGCAGCTGCCCTTCGTCGACGGCGTCCTCGCGACGACCGGGGTCGTCGGTGACCAGCCGGTCGACGTCACCCCGGCGGAGGCGGCCGCCCTGGCCCGCCGCTGCGCGCTCAACGCGGTCGCCGCGGTGGCCTCGGTGGTCGACCTCGACGACGTCGTGCGCGTGGTCAAGGTGACCGGGTTCGTCGCCAGCGCGCCCGGGTTCGGGGGACAGCCGGTCGTCCTCAACGGGGCGTCGGAGCTGCTCGGCCAGGTGTTCGGCGAGGCGGGTCGGCACGCCCGGTCCGCGGTCGGCGTCGCCGCCCTGCCGCTCGGCGCCCCGGTCGAGGTGGAGATCGTCGTCGAGGTCCGCTGAGGCCCTCGGTGACGGACGACGCGCCCGCCCCGGAGACGACGGCCTGGCCGCTCCCTGCGGCCGCCGACGCCACCGCGCGGGCGTGGCTCCTCGCGGGGGCGCCCCCCGGGCCGGTGCCGCGGCAGGCCG
>NZ_JBBEOI010000049.1 GCF_037860755.1 Aquipuribacter hungaricus
CAGCGGCGTCCGCAGCTGCGGCGGCACCCACGGGCCCGCGGCGGTGCCCGGCCCGGCGGCGACGGTGCCCGCCGGCCTGACCGTCGTGCCGGAGGTGCGGGCGTGCTCGGCGGACAGCAGGAGCTCGGCGCGGTCCACCTCGAGCTCGAGCTCGTCCAGGGCCTGCACCCACGCGGCGGAGAAGTCGTCGCGGGACCCGCCCTGGGCGGGGACGGTCGGCGCGGCCACGGCCGGCCCGGTCACGAGGCCCACGACGTCACCCCCGCTCAGCCGACGAACGAGGCGCGGGGGGCGGGCACGTCGGTGCCGAGGGACCCGACCGGCGTGGCCGCGGCGACCGGGGTGGTCCCCCCGGTGGCGGCCTGGCGCCACGCGTCGGCCAGCGGCGCGACGATGCGCCCGCACGAGGAGGTCTTCGCCGGGTCGTGGGACAGGTTCGCCGCGACGAGCTCGGAGAACAGGAACGTGTAGATGCTCAGCAGCTGCGGGGCACCGGACCAGGCGTCGACGTCGAGCATGCTCATGAGCTCGGACACGATGGCCTGGGCGTGGACGAGCTGCTCCGACGCCGCGGTGTGCCGGCCGGCGCGCTGCTCAGCCTCGGCGCGGGCGATGTCCAGCTGGAGCCGCTCGTAGAGCCTGACGAGCAGCTGGGCCGGCGTGGCCGTCTCCAGCGACTGCGTGGCGAAGCGGTTGCGGGCGGCGGAGGTGGTGGGCCGCGCGGTGGCGAACCCGAACGTCGCGGCGCTCACCGGTTGCCGCCCGACATCTGCGCGAGCTGGGCGGACAGCCAGCCGCCCTGCGCCTGGATCTTCGACAGCGCGACCTCCAGGCCGGAGAACTGCTTCTGCAGCGTCGACTGGCGCAGCTCGAGCCGCCGCTCCCAGGACACGATCTGCGTCTCGAGGTCACGCTTGGTGGTCTCGCGACCCTGGACGGCCGAGGTGATGAAGCCGGTGCCGCCGTCGGTGGCCGACTTCACGACCGCGCGGAGGCGGTCGGCGATGCCGGGGACGGGCTCGGGCTTCCCGGCGGCCTTCTCGGCGGCGGTCGGCTGCTGCGGGGCGAAGACCGCCCGGGCCGCCGCGGGGTCGGCGCTGATGCCGGCCGCCAGCTTGGTCGTGTCGAGGGTGATGGTGCCCTCGCGGGTGGACTGGATCCCCAGGGCGGCGGCGCCGGCGCTGCCGACCAGGTCGGTGACCGAGCGCAGCAGCCGCCCGGTGAGGTTGCGGACCATCGAGTCCGACGACAGCGGCCCGCGCGTCGTGGCGTTCGGGTCGGTCAGCGTCTGCTTCTTGACCTCCGCCAGCGCGTCGTTGAGGGCCGTCACCAGGGCCTCGACGGACTTGGCGGGGGCCGCGGTGTCCTTGGCGACCGTGACCGAGGAGGCGCCCACCTGCGTGAGCGTGACGTCGATGCCGGAGACCAGGTCGGTGACGGCGTTGGTGCTCGAGCTGCCGCTGACCCCGTTGACGGTCCACCGGGCGTCGGTGGCGTCCTTCTTCGTCAGGGCGCCCAGGCCCGTGACCGTCGCGCCGCCGGCGACCGTCCCGGTCCCGGAGGCGACGAGCTGGAGCTCGAACCGCTCGGCGTCCACGCGGACGGCGACGGCCCGGACGCCGAGGTCGGGGCCGCCGTTGATCGCGGCCATGACGTCGCGCATCGAGCCCGAGGCGGGGTCCACGGTCGTGGACGTCCCGTCGGCCCGGGTGATGGTCACGGGGTCGCCGCTGAACGCCGTGGCGTCGTCGAGGGTCCTGCCCCCCACGGCCGTGGCCGACCAGCGGGCGGCGCTGGCGAGGGAGGTGACGGTGATGTCGGTGGTGCCGGGCGGGGCCCCGGCGCGGGCGGTCGCGGTGAGCGACGTGCCGGAGGTGGTGGCGGTGACGCCCGTCCACGTCGTGGGGTTGGCCAGGGCGCTCGCGGCGTCGTCGAGCTTCTTCAGCGCCGTCGCCACGGACTGGTAGGCCTTGATGTCCGCGGCCTGGCGGTTGGCCTGGACCTGCAGCCGCTGCTTGGGGATCGCCTCCACCTGCATGAGCTGCTTGATGACGTCGCCCGTCTTGAGACCGCTGACCAGGCCGTCGACGCTGGACATGCTCATGGTCGGGCTCCTCTCGCTGACGTGCAGGTGGGGTGGCTGGGACGTGCCGTGCGGGCGTGCGGGCGTGCGGGAGCGCCGTGGGGCGCGGGGGCACCTACGCCGACCGCCGGGAACCCTGGTGCGAGTTCCCGGCGGCCGGAGGTGCAGGTGCTGCTACCGGTGGTCTACCGGGATCAGCGGAGGAGCTGCAGGACACCCTGGGGGGCGTCCTTGGCCTGCGCGAGCATCGCGGTGCCGGCCTGCGACAGGATCTGGTTCTTCGAGAAGTTGACCATCTCGAGGGCCATGTCGGTGTCGCGGATGCGGCTCTCGGACGCGGACAGGTTCTCGACCGCGACGTTGAGCGACTTGATGGTGGACTCGAAGCGGTTCTGCGAGGCACCGAGGGTGGCGCGGGCCTCGGACACGGTGGAGATCTGCGTGTCGAGGGCCGACAGGTCGGTCGCCGCGGTGGGGTCGTACCCGGCAGCGGCGACGTTGGTGCCGACGGTGGCGACCGCGGTGGCGACCGCGGACACGTCGGTGAGGGTGACCGACACGGTCTCGCCCTCGTTGGAGCCGGTCTGGAAGACCAGCGGGGTGGCAGCGGCCGCCGTGTTGAGCAGCTTGGTGCCGTTGAACTCGGTGCGGCTGGCGATGTCCGTGAGGGCCTCGCTCAGCTGCGTGATCTCGGTGCCGATGTAGCCGCGGGCCTCCTCGTTGACCGAGCCGGTGTTGCTGGCCTGGACGGTCAGGTCGCGGACGCGCTGCAGGATGGCGTGGACCTCGGTGAGGGCGCCTTCCGCGGTCTGGACGACGGAGATGCCGTCCTGGGCGTTGCGGACGGCCTGCTTGAGGCCACCGACCTGCGAGCGCAGGCCCTCGGAGATGGCCAGGCCGGCCGCGTCGTCCGCAGCGCGGTTGATGCGGAACCCGCTGGACAGCTTCTCCAGCGACTTCTCCATCTGGCCCTGGTTGACGGACAGGTTGCGGTAGGAGTTGAACGCCGCGATGTTGTTGTTGATCTGAAGACCCATGATCTGTTTCCTCCGTGAGGGTTGTGGTGTGGCCTTCCGTGGCCGTGGTGGTGATCGGCGGTGCGGGGGGTGACCTGAGCGCCGGGACGGTCCCCGGCGCCCCCGTCACCCGGTCGGAGCAGCCTGGGCGTACGAGCCCCGGGCGAAGCCACCGAGGACGGCGGCGCCGACCCCGATGGACGTGCGGGAGTCCGCCGCCGCGGCGACCGCGGCGGCGTAGGCGGCGTCGCGCCGGCTGGGCCGGCGGGGGGCGGGCACGGCGGCGTCGTCCGGCTCGGACAGCACGTCGCGCAGCAGGGCCACGCCCTCGGCGCGCAGCTGGGAGACGCGGGACTCGGTGACGCCCAGGCGCGCCGCGATGGCGGCCATGGGCTCCTCCTCCAGGTAGTGGCCGCGCACGGCCTCCCGGACGCGCTCCGGCAGCAGGTCCACGGCCCGGCGCAGCCGGCCGAGGTGCTCGGCGAGGACGACGTGGTCCTCCGGCGACAGGCCCGGGTCCCGGACGGAGTCCGCGACGGTGCCGGTGCCGTCGGCCCCGCTGCGCGCCTCCTCCAGGCTGCTGAGGTAGGTGCGGTGCGTCTCGGCCCTGACCTTGTGCACCTGGTCGGGGGCGACACCCATGGCGTCGGCCACCTCGTCGGTGCTGGGCACCCGGCCCAGCGCGGTGGTGAGGCGCTCGGTGGTCTCGGCGGCCTGGCGGGCACGTGAACGGGCCCCGCGCGAGGCCCAGTCGGCGCCGCGCAGCTCGTCGACGATGGCGCCGCGGATCCGGGTGCGGGCGTGGGCGGAGAACGGGACGCCGGTCTCCTCGCGCCACGAGCGGGCGGCCTGCAGCAGGCCCTCGACGCCGGCGCCGGCCAGGTCGTCACGGTCGACGTGGCCGGGCAGCCGCCCGACCAGCTCGCCCACGCAGTGGCCGACCAGGGGCAGGTTCGCCAGGACGAGGGCGTCGACGGCGGCGTCGGCTCGTCCCGCGTGGGGACGGGCGCCGCGGGGACGGTTGGCGTCCCGGGCGGCGAAGGGGCTCAGCAGGTTCTGCACGCCCACCTACTCGTCCCGCCTGCGGGGGGCCTTGAGGTCCGGAGGGCCCCGAGACGCTGCTCCGACCGGGTGACGCTCACCGGGAGCACCCCGCCGCGCACGGTGCTCCCTCAGGTGCGGAGGCCCCCGGCCGAACGTGGGGGAGAACGCCGGGACCGCCCGTCGTCGTGCACGGTGACCGGCCCCCGCCGGCACCCAGGAGGTGTTCCGGTGGCCATCGCCGACTTCTGCCGCATCCTGTGGCGCGAGCGCGAGCTGCTCGAGCTGCTCCTGTTCAAGCTCGAGGAGGAGCAGCTCGTGCTGTCCTCCGGCCGTGCCCGCTGGCTGGCCCACGCCACCCGCGAGGTCGAGGCCGTGCTGGAGCAGATCCGCGACTCCGAGCGCGTCCGCACCCTGGAGACCGACGTCGTCGCCATGGAGCTGGGCCTCGGCCCCGGTCCGTCGCTGGCCGCGGTCGCCCGGTCGGCCCCCGAGCCGTGGTCGGAGATGCTGCTGAGCCACCGGGAGGCGTTCCTCACCCTCACCGCGGAGATCACCGAGCTCGCCCAGGCCAACCGCCGCCTGCTCCACGAGGGCATGGTCTCGCTCAGCGAGGCCCTGGCCAGCGTGGAGGAGCCCGTCGCGACCTACGGTCCCGACGCCCACCGATCCCTCCCCCGGCAGAGCGCCGGCCGACTCGTGGACGAGGCACTCTGATGTCGACCTTCTCCGGCCTGACCACCGCCCTGTCCGGGATCGTGGCCCAGCGCTACGGCCTGGACACGACCGGCGCGAACGTGGCCAACGCCAACACCCCCGGCTACTCCCGCCAGCGGGTCAACCTGGAGGCCACCAACCCGACCTCGACCGGCACCGCGCTGTTCTCGCGCTGGGACGGCCCGGGGACCGGCGTCCAGGCCACCGACGTCCAGCGCGTGTCCGACGAGCTCGTCACCGCCCGGGTCCGCCAGGAGCGCTCGACCGCGGAGTTCATGTCGGTGGACAAGGCCGCCTGGGCCCGCCTCGAGGTCGCCCTCGGCGAGCCCGGCGACACCGGCCTCGCCGACCGGCTGTCCAAGCTGTGGAAGTCCTTCCAGGACCTCACCAACAACCCGGAGTCCACCGCGGCCCGCACCCAGGTCGTCCAGGCCGGTGCCGGCGTCACCGACACCCTCGGCCAGGTCGCCACCGGCGTCGCCCAGGCGTGGACCGACTCCCGCGCGGGCCTCGACCTGCTCGTCCAGGAGGTCAACGGCACGGCCGCCGCCGTCGCCGACCTCAACCGCACCATCCGCGACGCCTCCGCCTCCGGTGCGGCCCCCAACGAGCTGCTCGACCAGCGCGACCTGCTCGTCCAGCGCCTGTCCGAGCTCACCGGCGGCACCGTCCGCACCGGCGAGCAGGGCACGCTCGACGTCTTCGTCGGCGGCACCGCCGTCGTCCGCGGCGAGCGCGCCACCGCGCTCGGCGTCGCCCCGACGTCGGCCGGCACGGTCGCCGGCGTCCAGGCCGGCGGCACCGTCGGCCTCACCGGCGAGGGCGGCACGGGCATCGACGTCCCCGGCGGGAAGATCGGCGCGACGCTGGTCGCCCTGCGGTCCACCTGGCCCGGCGTCATGGCCTCCCTCGACGCCACCGCCGCCGACCTGGCGGGCCGGGTCAACACCGTGCACGCCGCCGGCAAGGGCCTGGACGGGGTGTCCGGCCGCGACTTCTTCACCGGCACCACCGCCATGGGGCTCGCCGTGGCGCTCACCGACCCGGCGCACGTCGCCGCGGCCCGCACCACCGCGGGCGCGCTCGACGGCGGCCACGCCGACGCCCTCGCCGGCATCGGCCGCGGCCCCGCCTCCCCCGACGCCGGCTGGCGGGCCTTCGTGTCCGACGTCGGCGCGCAGTCCCAGGCCGCGACGCGGCGCTCAGGAGCCCAGGCCGTCGTGGTCAGCGACGTCATGGCCGCCCGCGAGGCGGTCTCCGGGGTCGACATCGACGAGGAGCTCACCAACATGGTCATGTTCCAGCGGGCCTACGAGGGCGCGGCGCGCATGCTCACCGCCGTCGACCAGGCCCTGGACACCCTCATCAACCGCACCGGTCTGGTGGGTCGCTGATGTTCCGGATCACGCAGCGGTCCATGGCCGACACGACGTACGCGAACCTGCAGAGCTCGCTCGGCCGCTCGCAGCAGCTGCAGGCGCAGCTGTCCAGCGGCAAGCAGGTCGGCCGGCCGTCGGACTCCCCCATCGGCGCCAGCGACATCATGCAGCTGCGCGGCGAGCGCGCCGCCACCGACCAGTACGTCCGCAACGCCGAGAACGGGCTGTCGTGGCTCACGAGCTCCGACAGCGCGCTGCAGCAGTCCTCGGAGGCGCTGCGCCGGGCGCGCGAGCTCACGGTGCAGGGCGGGAGCACCAGCCTGAGCCAGGCCGGCCGCGACGCCATCGCCCTGGAGCTCGTCGGCATCCGCGACAGCCTCGTCGAGCTCGCCAACACCCAGTACCTCGGCAGGCCGGTGTTCGGCGGCACCACCGCCGGCCCCGTGGCCTTCGCCCCGGACGGCAGCTACGTCGGCGACGGCGGCAGCGTCGAGCGCCGGGTCGGCGCGGACTCCAGCGTCCGGGTCGACGTGGACGGCGCCGCGGCGTTCGGCACGGGTGCGACCAGCGTGTTCGCCACGCTCGACGCCGTGGTCGCCGACCTGCGGGCCGGCAGCCCGTCCGGGCCGCACCTGGGGCGCATCGACGCCTCGGCCGAGCGGATCAGCGGGATGCTGTCCGACGTCGGTGCCCGCACCAACCGCATCGACGCCCTCAAGCTCAAGGCGGACGACACGGCGATCACGCTGCGCTCGGCGCAGTCGCAGATCGAGGACATCGACCTGCCCAAGGCGATCCTCGAGCTGCAGATGCAGACGGTGGCCTACCAGGCCGCCCTCGGCGCGACCGGAAAGGTCCTGCAGCCGACGCTGCTGGACTTCCTGCGATGAGACTTCCTGCGACGAGACGGGCTGTGGTGTGCTGATGAGCGTGATGACCGAGGAGACCACCCTGACCGGTGGCCGGGCCGTGCAGCTGGTCCACCCCCTGCCGGGGCTGCCGGGCGTGACCCGCTACCGGCTGCGCGGCCTCGACGAGGCCGGCGTGCTGTTCACCCTGGACAGCGAGGAGGGCGAGGCCGTCGAGGTGTCGCTCCTGCTCGCCGCGCCGTGGGCGTTCTTCCCGGACTACGCGCCGGTGCTGTCCGACGAGGACGTCGACCTGCTCGGGCTGTCCCGGGCCGAGGACGCCCTGCTGTTCGTCGTCCTCACCGCGGGCGAGACCGCGGCCGGGTCCACCGCCAACCTGCTCGCGCCCGTCGTGGTCAACCAGGTCGACGACCGCGCGGTCCAGGTGCTGCTCACCGGCACCGAGCTGCCCGTCCGCGCCCCGCTGGCCGCCGCGGCCTGACCCGCTCGTCCGGCTGGCCCGGCTGCACCTGACCGGACCGGTCCCAGGCGGTCGGCGTCAGCCGATGTCGGTGCGTGTGACCTTGCGCAGGCCGCGCGGGGCATCGGGGTCCAGGCCGAGCACGCGGGCGGCCCGCTCGATCGCCAGCTGCATCGGCACCACGAGCCCGAGCGGCGCCAGCGTCTCCGGCAGGTCCGGCCCCTCGACGGCCACGTCGACCTGAGCGGCGAACGCCGCGTCGCCCCCGACCCCCACCGTCCGCGCGCCACGGCCGTGCAGCTCCGCGGCGAGCTCGGCCATCGGCGACACGAGCGGGCCGTCCGCGGCGGACACGAGCACCGCGAGCACGTCGTCGTCGACCACGGCGATCGGGCCGTGGCGCAGGTCCGCGTAGGACAGCCCGCGCACCGGGCGCAGGCAGGTCTCCTCGAGCTTGAGGGCGACCTCGAGCGCGGTGCCCATCGCCAGGCCGCGGCCGCTGACCAGCGGGTGCCGTGACGCGCTGAGCGCGGCGGCGGCCTCGTCGACCCCCGCCTGGGTGGCCACGAGCCGGTCGATCTCGTCGGCGACCCGCGCCACGTCGGCGTCCAGCGCGGTGGGGTCCGGCGCCAGCGCGGTCCCGAGCACGACCATCGCGGCCAGCTGCGACAGGTACGACTTGGTGGCCGGGACGGCGAGCTCCGGGCCGGCGGCGGTCTGCATCGGCAGGTCCGCGGTGCGCAGCAGCGGCGAGCCCGGGACGTTGGCGACCGCCACGGTCGCGGCACCGCGTCGCGCCGCCCAGCGCTGGGTGGCGACGATCTCCTCGGTCGCCCCGGACTGGGAGACGCTCACCACGACGGTGTCGTCCAGGTCGAGCGCGGCGCCCCTGCCGTCGGGCCCGTAGTGGGTGGCCAGGCTGGGCGCGGCCATCGACCCGCGGACGCCGGCGTGCGCGCCGAGCAGGTAGCGGCCGTAGACCGCGGCGTTGTCGCTGGAGCCCCGGGCGGCGAAGAGCACGTGGCGGCGTCCCGCGAAGAGGCGGCGCAGGTCCTCGCGCAGCGGCAGCAGCGCCTCGAGCGTGGCGGCGACCGCGGCAGGCTGCTCCGCGATCTCCCGCGCCATGTGGGTCTCGGGCGCCGCCACCCCGGTCACCGCGGGTCGTCCTCCTGCACCCGCACCGACACGACGTCCTCGATGACGGGGTTGCTCAGCAGCGTCTCCGCCGCCTCGCGGACCGCGGCGAGAGTCGCCTCGTCGGCGGTGGCGACCTCGACCTCGAACCGCTTGCCCTGGCGGACCTCCCCGAGGCCCTCGAACCCGAGCCGCCCCATCGCGTGGGTGATGGCGGTGCCCTGCGGGTCCAGGATCTCCGGCTTGGGCATGACCTCGACGACGATGCGCGGCATGCCCGGGAGCCTATCGGGAGGCCGGGGGCGCCCCGCCGCCGTCGACGGCCGTGCGGCCGCCCGGGCTGCCGGTGCTGCCGGCGAGGACCCGGGCGCGGCCGTCGGCGAAGAACGCCGCCACGGACCCCGCGTCGGGCACCTGGGACCAGGTCTGCTGGTGGGCGTGGCCGGCGCCGGCGCCGGCCGGGACGACGAAGGCGTAGGGGTGCACCGAGGTGCCGTCGCCCGGGGAGACACCGCAGACCACCCCGTCGACCGTGACCGACAGGCGGAGGTCGTCGGGCCGCAGCACGGCCTGCTCGCCGGGGGCCACGGTGAGCAGCGCGGCGGCACCGACGGCGAACCAGTCGAGCAGGGCGGTGGCGAGGTCCGTGTCGACCTGGAGCGGGTCGTCGAGCCCGATGCCGGTGGTGCCCCCGCGGCTGCCGCCGGGCGCGCCGGCGGTGACACCGACCGCCGCGGCGAGGGCGAGCACGCTGGTCGTGCCCAGCAGCGACGCCTCGCCGCCCTGGCCGGCCAGCGAGGTGGCCTCCAGCCGGAGCCGGGGGGCCGCGACGGTCTCGAGCGCGCCCGGGCGCACCGCCAGGTCGACCGTCCCGGAGGCGCGCTGCTGCGGTCCCGCCATGACGAGCTCGACCACGGCGTGCAGTGCGGTCCGGGTGGCCGCGAGGACGTCGGCGGCTTCGTGGCCGTCCGCGCCCGTGCGCCCGTCGGCGCCGCGCTGCAGGACCCGGAGGCCGTCGACCCGGCCCTGGCTGCGGACCTGGAGGCCGTCGTCCGCGCCGTCGGTCTCGCGGGCGGTCTCGCGGGCGGTGGCGGGGCGGGCGGCACCGGGGGCAGGGGTGGGGGCAGCAGCGGGCACGGGGGGCTCCTCGGGACAGCGGGGGGCTCGCACCGGGCCAGGGGTCTGGGCCAGGGACGGGTGACGTCTCCGACGGTAAGCCAGCGGGCCCCGGCCGACCAAGACCGGGCGTGCCGGGGCATGGCGCCGGGCGGTGCGCTGCGGTAGGACCGGGGCATGCGCATCGAGCACCTGGGCCACGCCTGCCTCCGCGTCAGCCACGACGGCACGTCCCTGCTGCTGGACCCCGGGACCTTCTCCGCGGGCCTGGCCGACCGGCTCGACGAGGAGCCGCTCGCCGCGGTGCTCGTCACGCACGCCCACCCCGACCACCTCGACCCGGCGCTCGTCCCCCGCCTGGTCGAGGTCGCACCCGGCGCGCTGCACGCCGAGGCCGGCGCCGCCGACGTCGCCCGGGACGCGGGGGCGGAGGTGCACGTCCTGCAGCCGGGGACCACGGTCACGGTCGGCCCGTTCGAGGTCGAGGTCGTCGGCGGGCAGCACGCCGTCATCCACCCCGACGTCCCCCGGGTGGGCAACGTCGGGCTGCTGCTGCGCGCGGGCGGGACCACGCTGTTCCACCCCGGTGACGCCTACGACACCGTCCCCGACGGCGTCGACGTGCTGGCCTTCGCCCTCAACGCCCCGTGGGCCCGGGTCGCCGAGACCGTCGACTTCGTCCGGGCCGTGGGGGCCCGCGTGTCGGTCCCGGTGCACGACGCGCTGCTGGCACCGGACCGGCGCGAGGTCTACCTGGGCCACGTCCGGCGGCTGGGCCGCAGCGACGTCCACGACCCGGCCGCGGACGGCGTGCTCGACGCCTGACCCCGGCGGGCCACGCGTACCGCCAGGTCAGCCGGACAGGTCCGCGCCGATGCTTCAGCCGGGCAGGTCGGCGCCGGTGAGGCGGCGGTAGACCTCGCGGTAGCCGGCGGCGGTCCGCTCGACGACCTCCGCCGGCAGCGGGGGCGGCGGTGAGTCCGAGGCCCGGTCCCACCCCGAGGCCGGGGAGGTGAGCCAGTCCCGGACGACCTGCTTGTCCAGGCTGGGCTGGGTGCGGCCGGGCTGCCAGGCGTCGGCGGGCCAGAACCGCGACGAGTCCGGCGTGAGCACCTCGTCGCCGAGGACGAGCCGGCCGTCGCCGCCCGGGACGCGGCCCAGCTCGAGCTTGGTGTCGGCGAGCAGGATGCCGGCGCGCTCGGTGACGGCGGCCGCCCGCCGGTACACCGCCAGCGTGAGGCGCCGGAGCTCCTCGGCCGTCTCCCGGCCCACCTCGGCGACCACCCGCTCGAAGTCGACGTTCTCGTCGTGCTCGCCGACGGCGGCCTTGGTCGCGGGCGTGAACACCGGCTCCGGCAGCCGGGAGCCCTCCGTCAGGCCGGGGGGCAGCGGGACGCCGCACACGCTGCCGCCCTGGAGGTACTCCGCGGTGCCGGAGCCGGACAGGTAGCCGCGGGCGACGCACTCGACGGGGACCATGTCCAGGGCACGGACGACGACCGCCCGGCCGCGGACCTCGGCGGGCACCGGCGCCCCGGTGAGGTGGGTGTCGACGAGGTCCTGGAGCTGCTCGAACCACCACAGGCTGAGCGCGGTGAGCACGGCACCCTTGCCGGGCACCGGGGTCGGCAGCACGTGGTCGTAGGCGGACACCCGGTCGCTGGCCACGAGGAGGAGCACGTCACCGTCCGGGTGCGTGCCCTCCGGGGCGTAGACGTCCCGGACCTTGCCCGAGAAGCGGTGGGTCCAGCCGGGGACGACGGGCGGCACCGGCCGGTCGGGCGTCGCGGGGGCAGTCGTGGGCACCCACCGGAGGGTAGGGGCCGGGCGTCCGTAGGGTGGGCCGGGTGAGCGAGGACACCTCCAGCACGACGGGCACGGGCGCAGGACCGGACGACGACGAGGACGCCGCGACGGCCGGCGCACCCATGGCCGGCGGGTCCGGGGGCTCCGAGAAGGGCGCCGGGACGACGGGCGGGAAGGCCGCCGACGAGGAGCCGACCGACGACCTGGTGACCACCGAGCACCGGCTGCAGGTGCTCGTCGACCAGGCGGCCGGCGGCGACCCCACGGCGCCCGGCGCGACCCGCGAGCTGCGCTACCGCGCGCGCACGGGCCGGCTCGTCGTGCGGCGGGAGACCACCGGCGACAAGGGCTCCGAGGGCCACACCGCGGTCGCGCAGATGGCCGTCACCAGCTACGAGGTGCTCGGCGAGGACGGGGTGCCGGACACCTCCCGCCCGGTGACGTTCGTCTTCAACGGCGGCCCCGGCGCCTCGAGCGTGTGGCTGCACCTGGGCGTGCTCGGCCCGCGCCGCGTCGTCATGGGCGACGCCGGCTCGCTGCTGCCGCCGCCCGGGGGTCTCGCCGACAACCCGCAGACCCTGCTCACGGAGACCGACCTCGTCTTTGTCGACCCGGTGTCCACGGGCTGGTCGCGGGTGCGGACCGGGCGCAAGGCCGAGGAGTTCCACGGCTTCACCGGCGACGTCGAGAGCGTCTCGGAGCTCATCCGGCTGTGGGTGACGCGCAACGACCGGTGGCTGTCGCCCAAGCTGCTCGCCGGGGAGTCCTACGGCACCCTCCGCGCGGTCGCGGTCGCCAAGCACCTGCAGGAGCGGCACCACCTGCCGGTCAACGGCATCGCCCTGGTCTCGATGGTCCTCGACATGGGCACCATCCGGTTCCAGCCCGGCAACGACCGGCCCTACCCGGCGTTCCTGCCGACGTACGCGGCGCTCGGGCACTTTCACGGGGTGGCCGGGGCCGAGGTCCCGCTGGCCGAGCACGTCGCCGCGGCGTCGGAGTTCGCCCGGGGCGAGTACACGGCCGCGCTGGCTGCGGGCTCCCGTATCGACCCCGACCAGCGCGCCCGGGTCGTCGCCCGCGTGGCGGAGCTCACGGGCCTGTCCGAGGACTTCGTCGACCGGGTCGACCTGCGGATCGAGCACCTGCGCTTCTACGCCGAGCTGCTCCGGCACCGCCGGCAGGTCGTCGGGCGCCTGGACGGCCGCTTCGTCGGCTACGAGGACGACGCCGCGCACGAGCAGATCAGCGCCGACCCGTTCATCACCGCGACGGGCGGCCCGTACACCGCGGCCTTCCTCCACTACGTGTCCACCGAGCTCGGCTACCGCAACGACCTGCCGTACAAGGTGCTCAGCGAGCTCGTGCACCCGTGGAGCTACAAGGAGTTCGAGGGCCGCTCGGTCACCGTGGCCCACGACCTGGGCACGCTGCTGCGGCGCAACGAGCACCTGCGGGTCCACGTGGCGTGCGGCTACTACGACGGCGCGACCCCGTTCGCGGCGGCCGAGGACACGCTGGCCCAGCTCAAGGTCCCTGCCGAGGCGCACCGCCGGGTCGAGACCGCGTACTACGAGAGCGGCCACATGATGTACCTGCAGGAGCCCTCGCGGGTGCAGCAGAGCGCCGACCTGGCCGCCTTCGTGCGGGGCTGCCTGCCCGGCTGAGCATGCGAGGGACACCGGCAGCGCGACCCGGCCGGTGCCCTCCTGTGGCACGGCTGTGGGGAGCGGGTGGGGGGCGGCGACCTAGTCTCGCCGTGATGTGGACCCCGGGTGGTGACGTGGTGCTGGCGGACGTCGAGGACGACGCCCGCCGTGCCGCACCCTCTCCCGCCGACGGCCGGGGCGACCGGGGTGACGTCGGCGCCCCCGGCAGCCGCGAGGTCCTCGTGGTCGGCGGGCTCGCGGTCTCCGCCGCCGGCGCCGCCGCCGCCCTGCTCCCCCTGCCCGGACCGGTGCGCCTCGTGCTGCTCCTGGTCTTCCTGTGCCTGGGCCCGGGCGCCGCCGTGGTGGCTCACGTCGCCCCGCGGGACCGGCTCGTGGGCTGGGCGCTGACGCTGACGGCCGGCCTCAACGTGTCGACCGGGCTGTCCGTCCTCACGCTGTGGACCGGGACCTGGGCACCCCGCGTCCTCGTGGTGGCGCTCGCCGCCGCGTCGGCGCTGTCCCTCGTCCTCGCCGGCCGGGGTGGCCCGCACCGTCCCGGTCCGACCCCCGCCCCGGCGGCCGACCGCCCCGCGCACCGGCGGGCACGCAGCGCGCTGCTCCCGCTCCTCGTGCCGCTGCTGGCGCTCGTCGCCTGGCGGCTGTCCGTGCGCGGCGTGGACGAGACGGCGGTCGGGCCCTACGGGCTCCTCCCCGAGCTGCCCCCTCTGTACTACCTGGCCCTGGTCTCCGTGCTGGTCAGCGCCGTCGTCCTCCTCGCCCGCGCCGTGGTCCCCCGGGTGGCCGCCTGGGCGCACGTCGTCGTCCTCGTCCTGCTCGTGCACGGCACCGTCCCTCTGGTGCTCGAGCAGCCGCAGTACAGCTGGACCTACAAGCACGTCGGCGTCGTGGAGTTCGTCGTGACCACGGGCGGGCTCCGCCCGGACGTCGACATCTACCACCAGTGGCCCGCGTTCTTCGCGGTGGTCGCCGTGCTCTCCGACGTCTCCGGGCTCGGCGTGGTCGGCTGGGCGGAGTGGGCGCCCGTGTTCTTCAACCTCGTCTACGCGGTGCTCCTGGCGGCGCTGGTCCGGGTGCTGCGCCCCGGCGACGGACCGATGCCGTGGCTCGCGGTCCTCGTGTTCCTCTGCACCAGCTGGGTGGGGCAGGACTACCTGGCGCCGCAGGCCCTCGCCCTCGCGCTGCTGCTGGGGCTGCAGCTGGTCGTCCTGCTCACCCTGCGCACCCGACCGCGGCGCCCGGCCCCGGGCGCCGGCAGGTTCCTCTGGCTGAGGGCGGCGCTCGTCGGCGCGGACGCCAGCGCACCGGTCCCCGTCACCGGGGTCCGGGGACGGCAGCGCACCACCCTCGCCGTCGCCGCGGTGTGCGCGGTGTTCGCCGTGCTGGTGGCCACCCACCAGCTCACCCCGTACATCGTCATCCTGGGCGTGGCAGGCCTGGTCGTGCTGGGCCTCGTGCGCCCGCGCGTGCTCGTCGTCGCCCTCGTCGTCATCGCGGCCGTCTACCTGGTCCCCCGCTGGGGGTTCCTCATGGACCGCTTCCAGCTGTTCAGCGGCTTCGACCTGCGGGCCAACACCGAGAGCAACGTGCGCGGCGTCGGCAGCGAGGCGAGCCGGGCCACGTCCGCCGTCGTCCGCGCGCTCTCGCTGACGGTGTGGGTCGCGGCCCTGGCGGTGGTGGTCGCCCACCGGCGCCGGGTGCAGGACGTCGTCGTGCCGGCCGTCCTGTTCCTCGCGCCGTTCGCGCTGTTCCTGGGCCAGAACTACGGCGGCGAGGGCGTCTTCCGCGTCTACCTCACGGGCCTGCCCTGGGCCTCCTACCTCGTCGCGCTCGGGGCGCTCGCCCTCGGACGGCGCACCCGTCGAGGCACCGTGGTCCGCGGCGTGGTGCTGGTCGCGCTCTGCCTGGCCTGCCTGCAGGGGCTCTACGGCCAGCTCGCCGTCAACCGGGTGAGCACGGCCGAGGTCGAGGCGAGCCGGTACCTGTACGCCCACGCCGGCCCGGACGCGGTGCTGCTGCTGGCCGCCCCCATGTTCCCCACCCGGGTCTCCGCGAGCTACCCCGACCTGCTGCCGCTCGGCCGGCAGGCCGACGGCGGCCTCATGGACACCGACGAGCTGGACGGCCAGGTGCTCGACGAGCGCGCCCTGCCCGAGGTCGAGCGGATCGTGTCCCGCTACGGCGCCACCCGGTCCTACGTCGTGCTCAGCCGGTCGGGCCAGGAGTACGTGCGCTACTTCGGGCTGCTGCCCGAGGGCTCGCTGGACGCCCTCGGGCGCACGCTCGAGGACGCACCGGGGTGGACGACCTTCTACCGCAACGAGGACGTCACCATCTTCGAGCGCGTCGAGGACGACCGGTGAGCGCGGTCACCGCCGCCGCCGCCCGCCCAGGGTCGCTGCCGCGGCTGCCCGCGCTCACCGGCCTGCGCTTCGCGGCCGCCGCGGCCGTGGTCGCCTACCACGTGGGCCGCTACGTCGAGCCGCTGTCCGGGCTGCGGCACGTGACCGGGCTCGGGTTCACCGGGGTCGGCTTCTTCTTCGTGCTGTCCGGCTTCGTCCTGGCCTGGTCCGGCCGCCCCGGGACCCCGCGCAGCCGCTTCTACCTGGCGCGCTTCGCCCGGGTGTGGCCGCTGCACGCCGTCACCACGGCGGTCGCCGCGGTCCCGTTCCTCGCCTGGCAGGGCACCGAGTCGGGGCCCCTGACCCTCGCCGCGGTGC
Source organism: Aquipuribacter hungaricus (assembly GCF_037860755.1). Lineage (NCBI taxonomy): Bacteria > Bacillati > Actinomycetota > Actinomycetes > Micrococcales > Intrasporangiaceae > Aquipuribacter > Aquipuribacter hungaricus. The sequence goes on from NZ_JBBEOI010000049.1 coordinate 16,009, forward strand.
TCCTGCTCGTGCAGGCCTGGTGGGTCTTCGCCGACGTCAACTTCGCCTACAACGGCGTGTCCTGGTCGCTGTCCTGCGAGGCGTTCTTCTACCTGGTCTTCCCGTTCTTCGCCTACCGCGCGATGCGGGCGGACCGGCAGCAGCTGCTCCGGGCCGGGCTGCTCGTCGTGGCGGGGCTGCTGGCCGGCGCGCTCGTCGTCGTCCTCGTCCTGCCGCCCGCCGGGTGGGGCTGGGCGCTGTACGTCAACCCCGCCTACCGGCTCGGGGAGTTCGTCCTCGGCGTGCTGCTCGCCTGCGCGGTGCGCGGGGGCTGGCGTCCCCGGACCAGCCTGCGCACCGCCCTCGTCGTGCTCGCCGGCGCCTACGCGGTGCTCCTGGTCGCGGTGGGCCTGCTGACCGACGCCCAGGTGCGGGCCGTGCCGGCCGCGGTCGCCGACCTCCTCATGCTCCCCGCCTTCTGCCTGGTCATCGCCTCGGCGGCCGGCGACGGGCTCCGCGGCCGGACGACGACCTTCGCCCGGCCGGTCTGGGTGCTGCTCGGGGAGTGGTCCTTCGCGCTCTACCTCGTCCACGAGCTGGTGCTCCGCGTCCTGCTCGGCGTCGTCTCCGCCGACCCCGTCGCCGCCGCCGCGCAGACCGTCGTCGCCGTCGGCCTCGCGGTGGGGCTGGCAGGGGCGCTGCACCACGGCGTCGAGCGGCCGTGCGAGCGGGCGGTCAGGCGGTGGGCCGCCCGCCGGGACGCCCGGCGGTCCGCGGCGCACCTGCTGACCGCGCCCCTGTCCGACCCTCCCGCGCCGGCGGCACCGGCCGTACCGGCCGCCGTGCCCGGTCTGGTCTCCTCGTCGAGCCCGACCCCGTCGTCCCCGCACGCCCGCCCGGACCAGCCGGTCCCGGCCGCACCCGTACCCGCCGCACCCGTGAGGACCCAGCCGTGACCCGCGAGCCCACCGCCCCCGACCGTCCCGACCAGCGCGTCTGGTGCGGCCAGCTGGACCTCGCCGAGGGCACCGGCCCCGCCACGGTCACCGTGCCCGGGCGGTTCACCGCGGCCCGCGTCCTCGTGCGCGTGCACGGCGAGCCGGTCGGCTACGTGACCAGCGGCGCGCGGGTCCTGGACGCGGCGGCGTGCCGGGAGCTCCTGGCGCCGCAGGACCGCCGCCGCCTCGAGGAGCACCTGGCGGCCGAGGGGCTGCCGGTGGCGGGGCCGGTCCCCGCGGCGGGCAGCCGCTGCCCGATGGTGCTCACCGCGTTCCCGCCGGTCACCGTGGTCGTCTGCACCCGCGACCGGCCCGAGCTCGTGCGGTCCTGCCTGCGGCACCTGACGGCCCTCACCTACCCGGCGCTGTCGGTGCTGGTCGTGGACAACGCACCGACCGACGACCGCACCGCGCGCGCGGTGGCCGAGACCGCCGGGGACGACCCGCGGGTGGAGTACGTCGTGGAGCCGCTGCCGGGCCTCAGCAACGCCCGCAACCGGGGGTGGACCACCGCCCGCACGGAGCTGGTCGCCTACACCGACGACGACGTCACCGTGGAGCCGGACTGGGTCCATGGCCTGGTCCGGGGCTTCCAGCGCCGCGACGACGTCGGCTGCGTGTCGGGCCTGGTGTGCTCCGCATCGGTCGAGGGTGCGGCCGAGCAGTACTTCGACGCTCGGGTGTCGTGGTCCAGCGCCGTGGCGCCGCGGCTGTACGACATGGCCGACCAGCGCGGCGACGGCGCGCTGTTCCCGTACGCCCCCGGGGTGTTCGGCACCGGCGCGAACTTCGCCTTCCGGCGCGAGGTGCTCGAGGCGGGCGGCGGCTTCGACCCGGCCCTGGGCGCGGGCACCCGCACCGGCGGGGGCGAGGACCTCGACGCCTTCGTCCTGGCCCTGCTCGGCGGGCACGCGCTCGCCTACGAGCCGTCCGCCCTGGTCTGGCACCACCACCGCTCGACCCTGCCGGAGCTCCGCTCGCAGATGTACGCCTACGGCACCGGGCTCACGGCGTTCCTCACCAAGCACGTCCTGGACCGGCGGACCCGGCGGCACGTCCTCGTCCGCCTGCTCGCGGGCCTGCGGCACGGGGCGGGGCTCGCGGCCCGCACCCGTCGCTCGCTGCCCGCCGGCGTCCCGGCGCCCGAGGGCCTGGGGCGGCTGGAGCTGC
>NZ_JBBEOI010000050.1 GCF_037860755.1 Aquipuribacter hungaricus
GGGCCAGGCGCGGGCGGCGGTCGCCCCGGCCAGGGCCGCCCGGGCGGAGCGCGGCGCCGAGGGCAGGCCCGCCCGGGTGGGGCCGACGACCACCGGTCCGTCGCCGACCAGGTCGAGCATGTCCGTCACCACCTCGGTGGCGTCGGCCGCGCCGCCGAGGACGAGGACGAGCCGGTCGTTCTGGTGCCCGACGAGCAGCTCGACCCGGTGGCTGCGCGCCACCCGTCGCAGCGCGTGCGGCTCGGCCCGGGACGTCCCAGTCGCGACGACCACCGTGGTCGGGGTCCCCACCGGCCACGACAGCGCCGAGGCCTGGGACGCCAGGCCCTCGTCGGTCTCGCCCCGCACGAGCGCGTCGACGACGAGCGCCTCCAGCCGGGCGTCCCAGGCGCCGCGGGTCTCCGCGGCGCGGGCGTAGACCTCGGCCGCGGCGAAGGCGACCTCGCGGGCGTAGCGCAGCAGCAGCTCCCGTGCCACGGGCAGCTCGTCCTCGGGCAGCGTGTCCTCGAGCAGCCGCTCGGAGGTGTCGATCGCGGTCCTCACGAGGGTGACCGTCTGGTGGAGGCTGATGAGCCGGGTGAGGTCGCGCGGGGCGGCGCCGAACAGGTCGACGCTGCGCACCGACGGGCCGACGGGCCCGCCCGCGCGGCACCAGGTGACGAACCCGGACACGCCGGTCCGGGCGACGAGGCCGACCGACAGCTTGGCCTCGGGCGAGAGCCCGTCGAACCAGGGCAGCTGGGCCGCCATCTGCGACAGCGCGCCCGCCGAGATGGTCGTGCTGCCCTGCTCCAGGGCGGCCAGCGACGCCTCCGACAGCGCCGGTCCCGCCGCCGCGTCGCTGCTGGTCAGGCTGCCCACCGGGCCACGGTAGCCGGGCGCGGCGCGCCGAGCGCGGGCCGCCGTCCGGCCCCTTCGGTACGGTGAGGTCCACGACGAGGGGAGGCACCGTGCCTGGGTTCAGATCACTGAGGGACCGGCTGCGGAGCCGGGGCGGGAGCCCCGAGCCCGAGCTGAGGGTCGAGACGACGGGGCCGCAGCTGGTGGTCCACGAGCCCGCCACGGGGGGGATCCCGACCGTCGCGGACGACGGGGACCACACCTCCACCGTGCACGAGTCGGTGGACGAGGAGCGGCTGCACGACCTGCTGCGCGAGGACCCCAACGACGAGGGCCGCTTCGCCGAGCTGGCCGCGGTGGTGCGCCGCCGCGCCGCCGAGCACGCCGCGGGCGACCTCAAGCAGGCCGAGGACACCGCCGTCTGGGCGCTGGCCGAGGAGCTCGCCCACGACCAGCGGGCCTGGTACCCGCTGGTGGAGCTCGCCCGGCTGTCGCTGCACGACGACCGCGAGGCCGCCATCCGCCGGCTCGGCGTCGCCGCCGAGCGCGACCCCTCCGGCCGCGCCCTGCTCGACGGTCTGGTGCTGCTGCGCGAGGCCGGGGACGCCGACGGTGCGCTGGCCCTGGGGATGGGCCACTGGCGTCCCAGCGACCACCCGCTCCAGGCCGGGCGCGAGCTCGTGTCGGCCGCGGTCGACGCGCAGCGCCTCGCCGAGGCCCGCCGCCACCTGGACGCCCTCGGCGCCCACCCGGACGCCACCGGCGTGGCCGCGATGCGCCGCGACCTGGACAAGGCCATCGTCGCCGCGGAGCGCGCCCGCAAGGGCTGAGCACCGCTCGAGCACCCGACGCCCGTCCCCCTGCCGGGGGGCGGGCGTCGTGCTGTCCGGGCAGGCCGGCGGGCAGGCGCCCCCCCGCACAGCAGCGCGCCCGGCCCCGGCAGCAGCCGGGACCGGGCGCGTCAGGCCCTGCGGAGGAGCGTCAGGCGTCGCCGCCCGCGTTGCCGGTGGTGCCGGCGGTGACGTCGTCGATGGCGTACTTCTCGTACGCCTGCTTCGCCAGGTCGCCGTCGACGGCGCCGGTCGAGGCCAGCGACGCCAGCGCCTGGACGACGACCGAGGGGCCGTCGACCTGGAAGAACCGGCGCGCGGCCGCCCGGGTGTCGGAGAAGCCGAACCCGTCGGTGCCCAGGGACCGGAACCGGCCGCGCTCGCCCGGGACGAACTGGGCGACCTGGTCGGGCACGGCGCGCATGTAGTCCGACACCGCGACGACGGGGCCCTCGGCCTCGGCGAGCTTCTGCGCGATGAACGGCACCCGCGGCTCGGACCCGGGAGAGGCGAACGCCTCGGCCTCGGCGGCCAGGGCGTCCCGGCGCAGCTCGGCCCACGACGTCACCGACCACACGTCGGCGACCACGCCCCAGTCCTCGCGGAGCAGGGTCTGCGCCTCCAGCGCCCACGGCACGCCGACGCCGGAGGCCATGAGCTGCACGCGCGGGCCCTCCCCGGTGCCGGGGTGGGCCAGGTGCATGCCCTTGAGGACACCCTCGACGTCCAGGCCCTCGGGCTCGGCCGGCTGCACGTAGGGCTCGTTGTACAGCGTGATGTAGTACATGAGGTCCTCGCCACGGCCGTCGGGACCGCTGTCGCCGTACATCCGGCGCAGCCCGTCCTGGACGATGTGGCCGATCTCGTACACGTACGCCGGGTCGTAGCTGACGATCGCCGGGTTGGTCGCCGCGAGCAGCGGGGAGTGCCCGTCGGCGTGCTGCAGGCCCTCGCCGGTCAGCGTCGTCCGCCCGGCGGTGGCGCCCAGGTAGAAGCCGCGCGCCATCTGGTCGGCCGCGGCCCACATCCCGTCGCCGGTCCGCTGGAACCCGAACATCGAGTAGAAGATGTAGATCGGGACCATCGGCTCGCCGTGCGTGGAGTACGACGACCCGGCCGCGGTGAAGGCGGCGACGGAGCCGGCCTCGTTGATGCCGAGGTGGAGGATCTGCCCGTCCGTGGCCTCCTTGTACGACAGCATCAGCTCGCGGTCGACGCTGACGTACCGCTGGCCCTTGGGGTTGTAGATCTTGGCCGTCGGGAAGAACGAGTCCATCCCGAACGTGCGCGCCTCGTCGGGGATGATCGGCACGACCCGCTTGCCGAACTCCTTGTCGCGCATGAGGTCCCGCAGCACGCGGACGAAGCCCATGGTCGTGGCGACCTGCTGCTTGCCCGAACCGCGCTTGGCCACCGTGTACGCGGCGTCGCCCGGCAGGGTGATCGGCCCGCGGCTGCCCTTGCGTGACGGGAGCCCGCCGCCCAGGGTCTTCCGGCGCCCGCGCAGGTACTCCAGCGTCTCGTCGCCGTCCTCGGGCCGGTAGTACGGCGGGCGGTACGGGTCGGCCTCGAGCTGCGCGTCGTCGATGGGGATGCGCAGCCCGTCGCGGAAGTTCTTGAGGTCGTCCAGGGCGAGCTTCTTCATCTGGTGCGTGGCGTTGCGGCCGGCGAAGTTCGTGCCCAGGCCCCAGCCCTTGACCGTCTTGGCGAGGATGACCGTCGGCTGACCGGTGTGCTCGGTCGCGGCCTTGTAGGCGGCGTAGACCTTGCGGTAGTCGTGCCCGCCGCGGCGCAGGTTCCAGATGTCGGCGTCGCTGAGCGGCTCGGCGAGCTTCTTGGTGCGCGGGTCGCGGTCGAAGAAGTGCTCGCGGATGAACGCGCCGTTCTCGGCCCGGTAGGTCTGGTAGTCGCCGTCGAGCGTCTCGTTCATGAGCTTGACGAGGGCGCCGGAGCGGTCGGCGTGCAGCAGCGGGTCCCAGTCGCGGCCCCAGACCACCTTGATGACGTTCCAGCCCGCACCGCGGAAGAACGACTCGAGCTCCTGGATGATCTTGCCGTTGCCGCGCACCGGGCCGTCGAGGCGCTGCAGGTTGCAGTTGATGACGAAGTTGAGGTTGTCCAGGCCCTCCGACGCCGCGATCTGCAGGGCGCCGCGGCTCTCGGGCTCGTCCATCTCGCCGTCGCCGAGGAACGCCCAGGTCTGCTGCTGGGAGGTGTCCTTGATCCCGCGGTTGTGCAGGTAGCGGTCGAACTGCGCCTGGTAGATCGCGTTGAGCGGGCCCAGGCCCATGGAGACCGTGGGGAACTCCCAGAAGTCCTGCATGAGGCGGGGGTGCGGGTAGCTGGACAGCCCGCCGGACGGCGAGGACTTCTCCTGGCGGAACCCGTCGAGCTGGTCCTCGGTGAGCCGGCCCTCGAGGTACGCGCGGGCGTAGACGCCGGGGGAGGCGTGCCCCTGCACGAAGACGTGGTCCCCGCCGCCGGCGTGGTCGCGGCCGCGCCAGAAGTGGTTGAAGCCCACCTCGTACAGCGTCGCGGAGGAGGCGTAGGTGGAGATGTGGCCGCCGACGCCGATGCCGGGGGCCTGCGCGCGGTGGACCATGACCGCGGCGTTCCAGCGGATCCAGCGGCGGTAGCGGCGCTCGGTCTCCTCGTCGCCGGGGAACAGCGGCTCGGACTCCGGCGGGATGGTGTTGACGTAGTCGGTCTGCGTGAGCGCGGGGACGCCCAGGTGCTGCTCGCGCGCGGCGTGCAGCATCTGCAGCATGAGGTAGCGCGCCCGCTCCTTGCCGCCGGCCTCGACCGCGGCGGCGAGCGACTGCCGCCACTCGGCCGTCTCCTCGGGGTCGACGTCCGGGAGCTGGGCGAGCAGGCCGTCCAGCATCGGGGCGTCGTCGGCGGCGTTGGGCACGTGTCCTCCAGCAGGTCGTTCGGCGGGTGCGGTGCGGCGGCGCTCCGGAGTGTCGCCAGGCTCGCCCGCCTCCTGCCCCCATCCTGGCCCGTCGGCGCCGGAGGGCCAACACGGGGTGTCCTGCTTGCACAGGTGCGCTGGGGTGGGGTGGACTGTCGCCCAGCGACGCCGGGCCCCGGCGCCGAGGAGGCTCGGTCACGGCCGCGAGGCCGGACGGCCCATGCAGAGGGAGCGCACTGGATGTCTGCCACCGCCGACAGACCGGCGGACACCGACCTGGCCCGCCGCCTCGGGATCACGGCCGGCCAGGTCGTCCAGGAGTTCGGCTGGGACGACGACGTCGACGAGGACCTGCGGTCCCAGGTCGAGGCCCTCACCGGCTCGCCGCTGGAGGACGAGGACTCCATCGAGGTCGCCGACGTCGTCCTGCTGTGGTTCCGCGACGGCGACGGTGACCTGGTCGACGTCCTCATGGACAGCCTCACCAACCTCGGTGACGGCGGTGTGGTGTGGCTGCTCACGCCCAAGCTCGGCCGGCCCGACCACGTCGAGCCCGGTGACATCGAGGAGGCCGCCCCGACCGCGGGCCTGCACGGCACCTCGAGCACCAGCGCCTGCCCCGACTGGTCGGGCACGCGTCTCGCCTCCCCGAAGGGTCGTAAGTGACCGACATCGGCATCCCCACCGAGGGCGCGCTGCCCGAGGTCGGGACACCTGCTCCTGACTTCCGGCTCCCCGACCAGCACGGCCAGGAGGTGTCGCTGACGGACCTGCTCCACGACGGCGGCAACCGGGCGGCGCTCGTCGTGTTCTACCCGTTCGCCTTCTCCGGCACGTGCACCGGCGAGCTCTGCGAGATCCGCGACGACCTGGGCTCCTTCGCCAACGACGACGTCCAGGTGGTCGGCATCTCGTGCGACCCCAAGCACGCGCTGCGCGCCTGGTCCGACGCCGAGGGGTACAGGTTCCCGCTGCTCAGCGACTTCTGGCCGCACGGCGAGGTGGCCCGCCGCTACGGCGTGTTCATGCCGGGGCTCGGCTTCGCGACCCGCGGCTCGTTCCTCGTCGACAGCACGGGGGTGCTGCGCTGGTCGACGGTGCAGGGCCCGGGCCAGCCGCGGGACCCGCAGGCCTACCGCGACGCCCTCGCCTCGCTCTGAGGCGTCCGCCCCGGTCCCGTCGGGGCCGGGGCACCCCGGGCGCGTCTATCCTGCGCCCAGGGGCCTGTAGCTCAGTTGGTCAGAGCACCGCGCTTACACCGCGGGTGTCGCCGGTTCGAGCCCGGCCGGGCCCACCCGCGGCGGGGGCAGCCCCGACCGGACCGGCTACTGTCCGTCGTCATGGTCGTCACCCTGCATGACGTGGTCACGGCGCTCGACGAGGCCTACCCGCGCTCGCTCGCCGAGCCCTGGGACGCCGTCGGTCTCGTCTGCGGTGACCTCGCGGCCGAGGTCTCGTCGGTGCTGCTCAGCGTCGACGTCACCACCGCCGTGGTCGACGAGGCGCTCGAGCGGGGCGTCGACCTGGTCGTCGCCCACCACCCGCTGCTGCTGAGCGCGGTGCACGGCGTCGGCACCGACACCGTCAAGGGCCGCCTGCTCCACCGGCTCATCACCTCCGGCTGCGGGCTGTTCACCGCCCACACCAACGCCGACTCCGCGGCACCGGGCGTGTCCGACGCGCTGGCCCGGACCCTCGGCCTCACCGGGCTGGCGCCGCTGGACGCGCGCCCGCACGAGGCGACCGACCAGGTCGTCACCCTGGTGCCGCCGTCCGCGGTCGACGCCGTCGTGGACGCCCTCGCCGCCGCCGGGGCCGGCCGGCTGGGGGAGTACTCCCGCTGCGCGTGGTCCACGACCGGCACCGGGACCTTCGAGGCCGGGCCGGGCACCGCCCCGGCCGTGGGCCGGGCGGGGGAGCGCGCGTCGGCCACGGAGGCGCGGGTGGAGATGGTGGCGCCCCGCGCCCGCCGCGAGGCCGTGCTGGCCGCCCTGCGCCAGGCCCACCCCTACGAGGAGCCCGCGGTGCAGGTGCTGGAGCTGGCCCCGTGGTCCTCCCCGCGCGGGCTCGGCCGGGTCGGCACGCTGCCCCAGCCGACGAGCCTGCAGGCCTTCGCCGAGCACGTGGCCAAGGTGCTGCCCCGCACGGCGGCCGGCGTCCGCGTCGCGGGCCCCGTGCAGGCGCAGGTGCAGCGGGTCGCGGTCTGCGGCGGCTCCGGCGGGTCCCTGGTCGGCGCGGCCCGGGCGTCCGGGGCCGACGTCTTCGTCACCGCCGACCTGCGCCACCACCCGGCGCAGGACGCGCTGGAGGAGGGCGGGCCGTGGCTCGTCGACGTCGCGCACTGGGCCAGCGAGTGGCCGTGGCTCATGGGTGCCCGCGAGCGGATCCTCGCCGCCACCGACCCCCGGGGCGAGCACCTGGACGTCGTCGTGTCCCGTACCGTGACCGACCCGTGGACCTCTCGCGCCTGAACCGCGTCCCGCCGCACCGCCGCACCCAGCCCCGAGGAGCTCCCCGATGGTGACCGTCGCCCCCGCCGACCAGCGCAGGCTGCTCCAGGTGCAGGCCCTGGACACGCGGCTGGACCAGCTGGCCCACACCCGCTCGACGCTGCCCGAGGCGGCGCGGGCGGCCGAGCTGGACGCCCTGGCCCGCACGCTGCGTGACGACGTGGTCCTGCTCCGCACCAAGGTGTCCGACCTGGACCGCGAGCTGCAGCGGGCGGAGAACGACGTCCAGGCCGTGCGCGACCGGGCTGCCCGCAACAAGGCCCGCCTGGACTCCGGCCAGGGCAGCGCCAAGGACCTCGTCGGGCTCCAGCACGAGGTCGAGTCGCTGGCCCGGCGCCAGTCGGTGCTGGAGGACACGGAGCTGGAGGTGATGGAGCGGCGCGAGGAGCAGGCCGGCCTGCTCGAGACCACCCAGGCGCGGCTCGACGGCGTCGCCGCCGAGCTCGCCACCGTCGCCGCGGCGCGCGACGCCCGCCAGGCGGAGCTGGACGCCGAGCGGGTCGAGGTCGAGGACGACCGCAAGGCCGCCGCCACCGGCCTGCCCGAGGCGATGGTGAAGGTCTACGAGCGGCTGCGCGGGCGGCTCGGCAGCGGCGTCGCCCAGCTGGTCGAGGGGGGCTGCGACGGCTGCCGGATGCCCATGGCCCCGGTCGAGGTGGGCGCGCTGCTGCGGCGGCCCGCCGACGAGATGCTCCGCTGCCCGGAGTGCGAGCGCATCCTCGTCCGGCCCGAGGGCGCGGGGGCGTGACCGGCACGGTCCGTCAGCTCGTCGTCGAGGCCGACGGGGGCTCGCGCGGCAACCCCGGCCCGTCCGGCTTCGGCGCCCTGGTGCGCGAGGCGGGCGGCGGCCTGCTCGCCGAGGCGGGGGAGCGGTGCGGCCTGACGACGAACAACGTCGCGGAGTACTCGGGCCTGCTCGCGGGGCTGCGGATGGCCGCCGCGGTCGACCCCTCGGCCCGGGTCGAGGTGCGGATGGACTCCAAGCTCGTCGTGGAGCAGATGTCCGGCCGGTGGAAGATCAAGGACCGCCGCCTGGCCGGCATCGCCGCGCAGGCCAGCCGCGCGTTCGAGCCGTCGCTCGTCCGGTACACGTGGGTGCCGCGCGCGCAGAACGGGCACGCCGACCGGCTCGCCAACGAGGCCATGGACGGCCGGGAGCGGCGGGTCGACGACGTCGTGGCGACCCTGGCCGCGGACGCCGCCCGCAGCACCCCGGACGACCCGACCGACCCCGTGGGCCCGATGGACCCCGCCCCGGACCCGCTGCCGTCCCGGGCGACCGGTGCCGCGCCGTCGGCCGGCACGCCGTCGGCCGCCACGTCGTCGGCCGCCACGTCGTCCGCCGCCACGTCGTCCACCGCCACGTCGTCCACCGCGGTGCCCGCCGGGGCCAGCCAGGGCGACCTCGGCCAGGCCACCACCGTCCTGCTGGTCCGCCACGGCCGGACCCGGCTCACCCAGGAGCGCCGGTTCTCCGGCGTCCGCGGCGAGGACGCGCCGCTCACCGACGTCGGCCGGCTCGACGCCCTCGGCGCCGTCCCCTTCCTGGCGCAGGTGCCGGTCGACGCCGTCGTCGTGTCCCCGCTGCTGCGGGCCCGGCAGACCGCCGACGTGCTGCGGGAGCGGCTCGGCTGGCCGCGCGCCGCCGTCGACGACCGCTGGGCCGAGCTCGCCTTCGGGGAGTGGGACGCCCTCACCGCGGCCGAGGTCGCCGCACGCGGCGACGGTGACCTGTTCGGCCGCTGGCTCGGCGACGCCTCGGTGAGCCCGCCCGGCGGGGAGTCCATGCGCGACCTCGAGGCGCGCGTGGCCGCCGGGCTGGCGGACCTGCTCGAGCAGCACCGGGGCGGGACGGTCGTCGTGGTGTGCCACATGACGCCGATCCGCTCGGTGGTCCGGACGCTGCTCGGCGCCGGCGAGGAGGCCCTCGGGCGCCTCAGGTTCGCGCCCGGCAGCCTGACGACCACGCGTTTCTGGCCCGACGGCGGCGCCGAGGTCGACGGGGTCGGCCTCCACGTGCCGCCGGACGTGCAGACGCTCTTCTAGGCATGTCGTCGGCGGGCGCGCGCCGCTGCCCCCGCGGTGCGCGTCCGGGAGGACACTCGGCGCATGACGGTGGTGCGGAGCGGGGCCGCGGTGGTGCGCGAGCTCGCACCGGGCGGCCGCGCCGCAGCACCGCGGCACATCCCGCCCCGCGGCTGGCTCATGGTGCTGCGGCGGGTGGGGCGGCGCGTGCTCGCTGACCGGTTCCCGCTGCTCAGCGCCGGCATCGCGTTCTTCGCCGTGCTGTCCATCGCGCCGGTGCTCCTCACCGCGGTGTCCGTCTACGGGGCGGTCAACACCCCGGAGGAGGCGCTGGAGCAGCTGTCCGCGGTGGCCGGGGTCCTGCCGCCCACCATGCGGCAGGTGGTCGAGGACCAGGTGCTGTCCATCACGGCCGCCTCGACCGAGGTCCACACCGTGCGCGGCCTCGTCGCCCTGCTCCTCGCGCTCTGGACGGCGACCACGGCGATGACCTACCTCGTCGACGCGCTCACCCTCGCCTACGACGAGACCGAGACCCGGTCCTTCCCGCGCCTGGTCGGGCTGTCGCTGGCGCTCGTGCTGGGCTCCGCGGTGGCGCTCGGTGCGCTGCTGGCCGCGGCCGGGTTCGCGACCGGCGCCCTGGCCCGCGCCCCCGGGCCCGTCCTCGAGCTGGCCGGCGTGCTGGTCTGGGTGGTGCTCGCGGCGCTCATGGCCCTCGGCCTGGCCGTGCTGTACCGGGTGGCGCCCGACCGCCGGAGCCCGCGCTGGGCGTGGGTGAGCACCGGCGCGCTGGCCGCGACCGCGCTGTGGGTCGCCACGTCGCTGGCGCTGTTCGCGTACGTCCGCGACCTCGGCACGTACGAGACGACGTACGGCTCCCTGGCAGGGGTGGCGATCAGCATGCTCTGGCTCTGGCTGACGGTGCTCCTGGTCCTGCTCGGGGCGGCGCTCAACGCCGAGGCCGAGCGGCAGACCGTGCGGGACTCCACCGTCGGTCAGGACCGGCCCATGGGGGAGCGGGGTGCCGTCGTGGCCGACACGGTCGTCACGTCGGTCGTCGACCTGGCTGCCGCCGAGACCGCCGGCCAGGCTCGACGGACCACCGGTGGGACGGGCTCGCCGGCCTAGCCGGACAGACCGGCCGCGTGGTCGGGGACGAGCCGCTGGCTCTCCCTGGCGGGGCGGCGGTACCCGCCCGACGGCGGGCGGGCGGGCAGCTCGAGGACCGGAGCCTCGACCCGCTCGTAGTCGATGCTCCCGAGCAGGTGGGCGATCATGTTCAGCCGGGAGCGGCGCTTGTCGTCGGAGTCGACGACCCACCACGGTGCCTCGGGGATGTCGGTGTGCACGAGCATCTCGTCCTTGGCCCGGGAGTAGTCCTCCCAGTGCGCGACCGAGTCCAGGTCGGTGCCGGACAGCTTCCACCGGCGCATCGGGTCCTCCAGCCGGGACCGGAAGCGCGCCTCCTGCTCACCGTCGCTCACGGAGAACCAGTACTTGCGCAGGAGGATGCCGTCCTCGACCAGGAGCCGCTCGAACAGGGGGCACTGGTGGAGGAAGCGCCGGTGCTCCGCCTCGGTGCAGAACCCCATGACCCGCTCCACGCCGGCGCGGTTGTACCAGGACCGGTCCATGAGGACGATCTCGCCGGCGGCCGGCAGGTGCTGCACGTAGCGCTGGAAGTACCACTGGCTGCGCTCCCGGTCGGTGGGGGCCGGCAGGGCGACGATGCGGGCCACCCGCGGGTTGAGGTACTCGGCCACCCGCTTGATCGCGCTGCCCTTGCCCGCGGCGTCGCGGCCCTCGAACACCACGACCACCCGGGCGCCGGAGCGGCGGACCCACTCCTGCATGGTGACCAGCTCCGCCTGCAGCCGCAGGAGCTCCGTCTCGTAGACCTTGCGCGGGACCCGCCCGGATGCGCCCATGCCTGAGGCTACGGCCCCTATCCTCGTGGCGGACGAGTCGGCCGGGCGACCGCGTCGGGCCTCCGGGCCCGCCGAGGAAAGTCCGGGCTCCACAGGGCGAGGTGGTGGGTAACGCCCACCCGGGGTGACCCGCGGGACAGTGCCACAGAGAGAAGACCGCCGACGGACCGGGCGACCGGGACGGCGGTAAGGGTGAAAGGGTGGTGCAAGAGACCACCAGCGTGCCGGGTGACCGGTGCGGCTAGGTAAACCCCACCTGGAGCAAGGTCAGACAGGACGCGCCCGAGGGCTGCCCGCCCGATGCGTCCGGGTAGACCGCAGGAGGGCGTCGGCGACGGCGCTCGTAGATGGATGGTCGCCGCCGGCGCGAGAGCGTCGGTACAGAACCCGGCTTACAGGCCGGCTCGTCCCCTCAGGCCCCTGTCGCATGCGGCCTGGCCCTCCGGCCGGACCGGCGCCGCCCGAGCGCGCCGGCCGCAACCTGGCCGGTGGCGAGGCCGAGGACGGCCACCATCAGCACCCAGCCCGACGCCCGGTACTCGCTGTCCGTGAGGCCGTCCCGATGGACGACGGCGAGGCTGGCCCAGAACGCGCCCACGAGGGCCAGCATCAACGGCAGCCCCCTCCGTGCGGGCAGCACCAGGTGGGCCGTGGTCACGACTGCCGTGACGACCAGCACCCCGAGCAGGACCATCTGCGGCATGCCGGTCACCCTGGCACGGTGACCAGGGCGTCGGTCGGTTCCCGGACCACGTCAGTATCGGATGACCTCGGCGGGCGCGCTGACGGGTGCTCCTCGGGTCGGCTTGGGCCGTTCCGCTGACAGCCGTCGCGGCCAGGAGCAGGATGTGACGCGGCGTGATGTCCGTCACGCCCCGTCATCCCCGGGGAGCTCACCATGCGTCGTCCTGCAGCACTCGTCACCGCCGCCGTCCTCGCCGTCGGCGCCTTCTCGTTCGCGTCGCCGGCCTCGGCCGACCACATCGTCACCATCACGCAGGCCGGCTGCGGGGCTGGGGTGTTCACGGGCGGGTTCCCGACGGACGTCTCGACGTCCAGGGTGAGCATCCGGCGCGACGGGAACGTCGTGAAGGCCACGTGCATCTTCAGCGACCTGCCCAAGGAGTACTACAACGAGGAGGTCGGTTTCCTCTGGACCCGGGTGACGACGACGACGACGATCCCCGTCACGGGGTGCGCGCTGTCGCTCGACCCGTCGGACCCCATCGGGGTCATGGGCGAGGGCACCGCGACCTTCACCGCGGGCGGCGCCGCCAAGGCGGTCTGCGTGTTCGAGCTGCCCGCGGGCGCCTGACCCGGCAGGCCAGGACGGGCTGCGGCTGGGGCGGTCGTTTCCGGACGGTCGCCCCGGGGTAGCGCACGGGCGATGGACCTCCTCGCCCCGCCCGCCGCCCTGACCGCCACGCTGTCGCACCGCGTCGCCCGCCTGCGGGGCGCGGCCGCTCTCCACCCGCGCGGTGTCGTCCAGCACTGCACCCTGCAGGTGCCCGGAGGCGCCGGGACGGGCTGCGGGCTGCTCGACGAGCCCGGGACGCACACCGGCGTGGTGCGGCTGTCGCGCAGCGCGGGCCTGCCGACGTGGCTGCCGGACGTCGGTGGCGTCGCCGTGCGGCTGCCCGGGCTGGGCGCGGGGGGCCACCCGCTCGACCTGCTGTTCAGCACGGCGTGGCGATGGGTGTTCGTGCCGAGCTCGCTGAGCCGGACCTGCTCCTCTCTCGTCACCTTCCGGACGGGGACCGGTCGCGCGCTGCTGCTCGGTGCCCGGCCGGCGGACGACGGCTTCGACATGCTCATGGCCACGCCCGCGGGACCGTGGCGGACCTGGGGCCGGCTGGTCGTGGGGTGCGCGCCGAGGACCAGGACCTGCGCTGCGAGCCCGCCCGCGGGGCCGACGACCTGGTCCCGTCCGCCTACCTGCGCCGGCTCCGGGCGTGGAGCTACGCCGCCTCGCAGCGCGGCCGCACCCGGCAGGGCTGAGCGCAGGCACGAGGGCTGAGGCCCGGGCACGACGGAGGGCTGCCGACCGCGCAGGTCGGCAGCCCTCGGTCGTGCTCGTGCTGCCGGGCGTCAGGCGCGGCCCGGCAGCTCCCGGTCAGTAGACGTCGACCGCGTCCAGCTCGGCGAAGAACGTGTCGTGCGTGAGGGTGACGGTGTTGACGCCCTTGCGCAGCAGCACGGTGTGCTCGACGGTCGTCCAGTTGCCCCAGCGGGTGAAGGGGTACGTGACGGTGCCGGCGGGACGCCCGTTGACGGTGACGTCCTGGGTCGACTCGATCGGCCAGCCGCCGCGCTCCGAGCCGTTCGACATGCGGATCCCCAGCGTGGCGGGACCGCCCTTGTCGGCGACGACGGTGAAGGTCACGGAGCTGTCGTCGAAGTCCAGGCCGCCGACGACGGCGCCGCCGGAGGCGCTGCCGTCCCCGCGGACGCGGGCGTTCGAGATGACGCCGGCCTCGGCCTCGTAGCGCACGGCCGTGGTCGGGTCGGACGGCGGGCTGTTGACCGGGGCGAGCCGGCGACCCTCGTACAGGTCGACGGCGTCGATCTCGGCGAAGCCGGACACCCGGGTGAGCGTGATGGTGTTGAGGCCCTCGCGCAGCCGCACCTGCTGCTCGAGCGTCTGCCAGTTGCCCCACGTGGTGTGGGCGAAGGTCACCAGGCCGGCGTCGCGCCCGTTGACGGTGAGGGAGTCGGTCGCCGTGAGGCGGCCGCCGGGGCCCTCGGTGCCGTTGGTGTAGCGGATGCCGATGACGGCGGGGCCGGCCTGCTCCGCGTCCACCGTGACGGTGACGGAGCTGGTGGCGAAGTCCATGCCGCCGACCTTGGCGCCGCCGGAGGCCGCGGTGTCGCCGACGACGCGGGCGTCGACGACCACGCCGTCCTCGGCCTGGTACCGCTCGGAGGCCTCGACCACCGACGGCACGCCGTCGACGAAGACGAGCTCGCTGGTGTAGACCGCGCGGTAGCTGTAGGTCGGGTCCCAGCCGTGGAACACGATGGAGTACCCGCCGTCAGGGTTCACGACGATGTCCTGCCCACCGGGGCCGCGGACGTCGCCGGAGAACCGGTCGGTCGTCATGAGCTCCGTGGTGGCCTTCGTCCACGGGCCGGTGAGGCTGTCGGACGTGGCGTAGGAGGTGCGGTACCCGCCGCCGCCGAAGTCGTTGGCCGAGTAGAACAGGTAGTACGTGCCGTCCACCTCGAGCAGGGTCGGCGCCTCGACGACCGCGCCCTCGTAGGGCAGGTCACGACGGATGAGCTCGACGGGGTCACCGGTGAGCGTGGTGCCGTCCAGCGACAGCTCCTGCAGGTAGATGATCGCCGTCTTGTCCGGGCAGCAGTTGCCGTCGGCCTTCCACAGCAGGTAGAGCCGGCCGTCCTCGGTGTACGTGCCGGCGTCGATGGCGCCGCCGAGGTCGACGGTGCCTCGCGCGCCGTCCGGGCAGACGAGCGGGTCGGTGCCGACCGGGAGGAACGGGCCGTCGGGGGAGTCCGACAGCGAGACGCCGATGCACTGGCGCGGCGCGAGGGAGTCGCGGGCGGTGTAGTACAGGGCGTAGCCGCCCTCGACCTCGCTGACCTCGGGGGCCCAGATGCACCGGTCGGTGACGCCGCCGGGGCCGAAGCTGCAGCCCTCCGCGACCCAGTCGCCGAGCGTCGGGGCGACGTCGCCCTCGTCGGTCCAGGTCTCGAGGTCGGTGGAGGTGAAGTGCTGGACGTTCTCGCCGCCGGAGTTCGTCGCGTAGGCGTGGTAGACGCCGTCGACGAGCAGGACGTCGGGGTCGGGCGCGTTGGCGTCGATGACCGGCTCGATGACCGGCGCGGGTGCGGGAGTGCCGAGGGCGGGTCCGCCGGGGGCTGCCACGGCGGCGGTCGCGGGAGTCAGCAGGCCGATGGCGAGCAGCACCCCCATGACCTTGGCGTGGACGTGCGTCGTTGCGTGTGCCACGAGTTCCCTTCCAGGACGTACGGGTAGGAGAGGGCAGATCGTCGCCGTCCTGGGGGGCGGGGTCAACCGGTGGCGGTCCGGGGCCCGGCGGGGCAGCTCAGCCGGCGTCGGACGCGGGGCCGGTGAGCGCGGCGCCCAGCCGCGCGTCGAGCAGCGGCGCCAGCTGGGCGGCGTAGGTCGCGCTCACGTGGTCGTCGTCGTGGTAGGCGGAGGCGTTGCCGATGACCGGCGGGCAGGTGTCCCGGCAGAACCACGGCACCGGGTCGACGACCACGGCCCCCGCGGCGAGCGCCGCCTGGGCGGTGGCGCGCCGGCGCTCCGGGTCGAGCAGCGCGTCCTCCCGGTCCACGGCGCACTCCTGGACCGCGTCGAGGTTCTCGGCCAGGCAGGTGGGCACGTCCGCGTCGGGGTTGGGCGTGTCCTCGAGCAGGACCACCTGGGCGCCGGTGCCGCGCAGCGTGGTCGTCGTGGTCGTGACCCCCTCCGCCCAGCGGCGGGTGAACTCGTCGCCGCGCGGGGAGAACACCGCGGCGGACATGACGACGAGGTCGGGGTCCTCCTGCGCGATGCGCTCCATGGCCGCCGCGCGCCAGGTGTCGCACTCGGTGTAGGCCCGGCGCAGGCTCGCCAGGTCGATGCTCACGTCGTATAGCGGGCAGCCGGCCTTCGTCATGACGACCAGCCGCCAGCCACGGCGCTCGGCGACCTGGGACATCGCGGGGTACCACTGGTAGGCGTGCGAGTCGCCGGTGAGCACGACGGTGGTCGCACCGTCGGGGTGACTGCCGAACACGCAGGACCCGCCCGGCTCGCGGGAGACGTCCTCGTGCTCGACGGCGACCATGCAGGAGATGCGGTCCTCGCTGCGGGCGCGGGCGGCGTCGTCCTGGGCGTCCTCCAGGACGGGGTCGAGGTTGGCGGGCAGCCCCTGCAGCTGCTCGGCCTGGGCCACGGCCTCGCGCACCCCGGCCTCGTCGAGGGCGCCGACCTGGACCTGTTCGGCCTCGGCGGTGGCGACGGGGGCGACGGGGGCGGCGGTGCCCCGGACCTCCGGGACCAGCGCGGCCGACACGGTCCCGGTCCCCGCGGCGAGCGCGACGCACAGCGCGCCGACGGCGAGGGAGCGGGCGGGGTCGCGCACGAGCAGGGCGTGGCGGCGGACCGGGTCCTCCAGCAGCGCGTACGTGGTCCACGCGAGGCCGAGCGCCACGAGGGACAGCAGGAGCCTGCCGGCCAGGCCCGGGTCGCCGCCGAGCGCGCGCGGCCCGAGCACGAGGACCGGCCAGTGCCACAGGTACCAGCCGTAGGACAGCCGCCCCAGGGTGCGCATGGGGGCGGTGCCGAGCAGGGCGCCGAGCCGGGTCGTGCCGCCGGTCCCGGCCGCGACGACGGCGGCCGTCCCGAGCACCGGCAGGAGGGCCGCGGTGCCGGGGAACGGCGTGCCCTCGTCGAGGACGAGCGCGGCCAGCAGCACCGCGGCCAGGCCGACGACGGCGGCGGCCTCGCGGACCCGGCCCGGCAGGCCCGCGAGCGCGGGGGCGGCAATGGCGAGCAGGGCGCCGACGCCGAGCTCCCAGCCGCGGCTCCACGGCTCGAAGTAGGCCAGCGGCTGGCTCTGCGCGGTCTGCCACACCCCCCAGGCGAACGAGGCGAGCACGGCGACGACGGTGAGCGGCACCAGCAGGACGGGCAGGTCGCCCGTGCCCCGGCCGCGCGGGGCGGGCCGGCCGCGGCGGCGCGCGAGGAGCCCGCCGACGAGCACGAGCAGGACCACCGCGACCGGCCAGACGACGTAGAACTGCTCCTCCACGCCGAGAGACCAGTAGTGCTGGTACGGCGACTCGGCGTCGTCGGCGAGGTAGTCCACGCCGTCGCGGGCCAGGAGCAGGTTCATGGCGAACAGCCCGCTCCACACCGCGTCGCGGGCCACCTGCCGGACCTCCAGCGGGGTGAGCAGGAGCCACGACGCGGCCAGGGTGACCAGCGAGACGAGGGTGGCCAGGGGCAGCAGGCGGCGGGCGCGACGGGCCCAGAAGCCGCGCAGCGACACCGTTCCCGTGCGGCGGACCTCCGCCAGCAGCAGCCCGGTGATGAGGAACCCCGACAGGACGAAGAACACGTCGACGCCCACGTAGCCGCCGTAGAGCCCGGGGACCCCGGCGTGGAAGAGGACGACCACGACGACCGCGACGGCGCGCAGGCCCTCGACGTCGCCGCGGCGGCTGTCGACGGCAGCGGGGGCGGGTGCCCCGGAGGGCCGGGCGTACGGCCGTGCGTCGAGCTGTGCCGTCACCGGGCAGCACCCAGCCGGGCGTGCAGCCCGTCCCGGACACCGGGCCACTGCTCGGCGGTGACCGAGAACATCGCGGTGTCACGCACCGTGCCGTCGGCGCGGCGCTGGTAGCGGCTCAGCACGCCCTCGGAGGTGGCGCCGAGCCGGGCGATCGCCTGCTGCGACCGGGTGTTGCGGACGTCGGTCTTCAGCTGCACGCGCCCCGCGCCCAGGACCTCGAAGGCGTGGCCGAGGAGCAGGAGCTTGGCAGCGGGGTTGACGTCCGAGGCCCACACCCCGGGGCAGTACCCCGTGGCCCCGACCTCCAACCTCGCGTCGGGGGCGGACACCTCCAGGTAGGAGGAGGTGCCGAGGACCTCCCCGTCGCGGGTGCCGGTGACCAGCCACTGGTGCCAGCCGAGCCGGTCGGCCCGGTCGCGCAGGGTGGCCTCCAGCCCGGCCGGGTCGGCCGGGCGTCCCGCCAGGTGCTCCCACACCCGGTCGTCGTCCAGCGCGGCGAACAGCGCCGCCGCGTCGGCCGCGGCGTCCACCCGGCGCAGGGTCACGACGGGCCCGACCAGCTCGGTGCCCTCGGGCACCGGCCACACCATCGCCGGCCACACCGAGTCGTGCGGACGGGGGTCCGGGGCCGGGACGAACCGTCCGGGACCGTGCGGCGGGCCGGCCGGCGGGGCCTCAGGCACCGTCGACGAGCAGCCCGCGGCGGCGGAGCAGCGGCTCGGGGCGGGGGG
>NZ_JBBEOI010000051.1 GCF_037860755.1 Aquipuribacter hungaricus
CGCCCGCGTCACCATCGACTTCTACGAGGTCACCTCGTACAACGTCATCGGCGAGCTCGCCGGGAAGACCGACGACAACATCGTCATGGCCGGCGCGCACATCGACTCCGTCGAGGTCGGCTCGGGTATGTCGGACAACGCCAGCGGGTCCTCGGCGCTGCTGGAGCTCGCCGAGCAGATGGGGAAGCTCCGCACCCAGAACACCGTCCGTCTCGCTTTCTGGGGCGCGGAGGAGCTCGGCCTCATCGGCTCCACCGAGTGGGTCGGCCAGCAGACGCCCGAGGAGCTCGACGACATCGCGCTCTACCTCAACTTCGACATGATCGGCTCGCCGAACTACTTCTTCGGCGTGTACGACGCTGACGAGTCCAGCTTCGCCGCGCCGGTCGTCGTGCCGGAGGGCTCGGAGGACATCGAGACCACGTTCGAGGAGTTCTACACGCTGCGCGGGGAGCCCTACGACGACTCCGAGTTCAGCGGCCGGTCGGACTACCAGGCGTTCATCGACAACGGCATCCCCTCCGGTGGCCTTTTCACCGGAGCAGAGGAGGTCAAGACGCCGGAGCAGCAGGCCCTGTGGGGCGGCGTCGCGGGCGAGTCCTTCGACCAGTGCTACCACCAGGAGTGCGACGACCTCGACAACCTCGACACCCACGCCCTCGAGGTCAACGCCGACGCCGTCGCCTACTCCGTCCTCACCTACGCCGCCTCCACCGAAGCCGTCAACGGTGTCGTCGGCAGCCGCGTCCCCGGGCGGTTCCTCGTCCCGGCCCCGGCCGGTCCCGAGTACACCTTCGCCGGCCCCCTGGGCGGCGGCGGCGGCGACCACGCGGTCAGCGCCGGGTGATCTGAGCCTGTCGCACCACCCGGGTCCGCGGAGCTGCACCTGCTCCGCGGGCCCGGCTGCGTCGGCCCATGCCAGCCCGGGGGCCGCGACGAGGACGCCCCGCCCCTGGGGCTGGCCCTGCAGGACCGGGGCTCCTATCGTGAGCACCGAGGGGCCCGTCTGTTCCTCTCGTCCCCCTGATGTCAGCAGCGGACGGGCTTCTCCTCGATCTGGTCCGGACGCGCCGGGGCCCGCTGCTCCCCACCGGTCGGGCGTCCGGCCGGGGCCTGCCCCGCAGGGCTCAGCGTGCAGGGCTCAGCCCGCAGGGGTCAGCGCGCGGCTGACGTGCGTCGCCGAAGCAGGACGACGGCCGCGACCACCGCGACGAGCACCGCGAGACCAGCCATCGGGGCGGTCCACCCGGGCCCGCCGTCACCCGCGCCGGCAGCCGGCTCGTCCCCGGCCTGGACCGGCTCGGCGGAGGCCGCGGCTCCGTCTGTCGCCCGCGCGGCGGGGGTATCGGTGGCCGACGGCTGGGTCGCGGGCGGGGACGACGCGCCGGCGGAGGCGGCCGGACTGGCTGCGGGGACGACCTCGAAGGTGGTCGTGTGCTCGATCGGGTGTCCGTCGGCGCTGACGACGCGGCTCACGACCTGCCACTGGCCAGCCTGGTCGGCGACCGCTGCGAACCCCTCCGCGCCAGCGACGTCGATCACCACATCCACCCCGCCGGCTGTGCCCTCGGCGAGCACGGGCTCACCGTCCGGGGGGATCAGCGCGGTCTCCACGAACTCAGGGGCGATGGTCTCCGAGTAGGTCATGACCACCGACGCAGGCGGCTCTGTGAGGGTGGCCCCCTCCTGGGGGTCCGACCCGAGCCACTGCGCGTGGGCCGACGCCGGCGCGGCGGCCACCACGCAGACGACAGCGAGAACCGTCACGAGGGCAGCCGTCCGCGTCGATCTCACATCCGTACGCTACGACCCCCGGTCGGGGCAGGTGCGGGAGGTCGTCCCGGGCATGCCGGAGCCTTCGCGACCGGCTGGCCCGGACGGGACAGCGGCTGGCCCGCACGGACCCTCGCCGCTGGGTAGAGCCCTGACGCGAGCCGCCTCCGGTGGTGGCTGCTGAGGCGGAGCGAGGCCCCCGTGACAGTTGTCGAGGTTCGTCTTCCGGCGCCAGGCCGGGCACCGCTCCCCGAGCAGCAGGCGGGCGGAGCCTCCGTCAGCGCGGTGGCCGCCCTCCGCGCCCGCGGGCGGCTGAAGGGTGCCCTGCCCTTGCTGGGCCCGGCCTTCGTGGCGGCGATCGCCTACGTCGACCCGGGGAACTTCGCCACGAACTTCTCGGCCGGCGCGACCTACGGCTACCTGCTGCTGTGGGTGATCGTCGCGGCCAACCTCACCGCCATGCTCATCCAGAACCTGTCGGCCAAGCTCGGGCTGGCGACGGGACGGAACCTCCCGGAGCTGTGCCGTGAGCACTTCCCCCGCCCCGTCACGCGCGGGCTGTGGGTGCAGGCCGAGGCCGTCGCGATCGCCACCGACCTCGCGGAGGTCATCGGTGGCGCGATCGCCCTGAACCTGCTGTTCGGGATCCCGCTGCTGCAGGGGGGCCTCATCACCGGGGTGGTCGCGTTCGGTCTCCTGGCGCTGCAGACCCGCGGCTACCGCCGCTTCGAGCTGGTCATCGGGGGGCTGTTCGCCGTCATCCTCGTCGGCTTCGTCGTCAACCTGTTCCGCGCGGCCCCCGACGCCGGCGCAGCCGCCGCGGGGCTCGTCCCTGCCTTCGACGGCGTCGACAGCGTCCTGCTCGCCGCAGGCATCCTCGGCGCCACCGTCATGCCGCACGTGGTGTACCTGCACTCCGCGCTCACGCAGTCCCGCGTGCAGGCGGTCGACGCCTCGGAACGTCGGCACCTGCTGCGCCACCAGCGCCTGGACATCGCGATCGCGATGGGCTTCGCGGGGCTCGTCAACGCCGCCATGCTCCTCATCGCCGCAGCCCTGTTCCACCGGCCCGGACAGGCGCCGCTGGCCGACGGCGGCAGCCTGGACAGCGTCCATTCCGCCCTTGCCGTTGCGCTCGACCGGCCGGCCGCCCTGCTGTTCGCCCTCGCGCTGCTGGCGTCGGGGTTCGCGTCCTCAGGGGTGGGGACCTACGCCGGGCAGGTCGTCATGGCCGGGTACCTGCAGCGCAGCATCCCGCTGTTCGCCCGCCGGGCCCTCACCCTCGCCCCCGCCCTCCTCGTCCTCGCGGTCGGGGTGGACCCCACCCAGGCGCTGGTCTGGTCGCAGGTGGTGCTGTCCTTCGGGATCCCCTTCGCCCTGGTGCCCCTGGTCCTGCTGACCCGGCGCCGCGACCTCATGGCCGAGCTCGTCAACAGGCGCATCACGACGCTCGCAGCTGCGGCCGCCGCCGCCGTGATCATCGCCCTCAACCTCTTCCTGCTCGTCAGGACGGTCCTCTGAGAGCGCGGACCCGGGGAACGTGCCGTCCTGACGGACCCGCGAGCCATGGGGTCCTGCGCGGGAGCCCGCGTGGTCCCAGGCACCTGGTGCCTGGTTCGCGGGGGGGACCGCTGGGCGGCGCGAGGCGAGCAGGCCGGGCAGACCGGGCAGACCTCAGTCCCAGGTCAGTGACCGGTCGACCTCGCCGGGGTCGAGGAGCTGCTCGATGACCATGACGGCCGCTCCGACCAGCCCGGCCCCCTCACTGTGACCGGTGGGCACGATGCGCAGGTGCCGTGTCGCCAGCGACGACGACCGCCCGTAGACGACCTCCCGGACTCCGGCGAGCAGGTGCAGGGCCGGGTCGACCAGGGCGCCACCGACGACGATCACGGCAGGGTTGAGCAGGCCGACGACGTCCGCGAGGGCCTCGCCCAGGTGCCGGCCGGCTACGCGGAGCTCCGTCAGCACGTCGGGGTCGCCCTCGCGTGCCAGGGCGGCGACGTCACGGCTGGTGCGCACGTCGTGCCCCCGGGCCGCGAGCCGGGCTGCGACCGCCTCGCCGCCGGCGACAGCCTCGAGGCAGCCGACGCTGCCGCACCCGCACAGCACGCGGTCGGACCCGTTCACCCGAACGTGCCCCAGGTCTCCGGCCCCGCCCCGGGCGCCACGCCACAGCACCCCGCCGGAGATGATCCCGCAGCCGATGTGGTCGCCCACCCGCACGAGGACCAGGTTCTCGACGCCACGGAAGCCCGTGAACCGCTCACCGAGCACCGCGACGTTCATGGCGCTGTCCACGGCGACGACGGGACCGAGGTCTTGCCTCAGCCGACCCGCCACGTCAAAGCCCTCCCACTCAGGTGTGGGGCAAGGCCCCAGAGGCCGGCCGGTCGTGCGCTCGACCGGTCCTGGCACACCGAGGCCCACCCCGGCCAGGCGCGCGCCCGCACCGACCGAGCGGGCGAGCAGAGCCCGGCCGAGCGCGACCACCCGGGCCAGCACCTCCTCAGGTCCGTCCCGCCCCTCGAGGTCGACCACCCGCTCCGCGAGCACCCGCCCGCTCAGGTCCGTGACGCCCAACCGCGCTGAGGTGGTGTCCAGCAGGACGCTGAGGACGGCCCCGGTCGAGGCGTCGAAGGCGATCCGGGACGGCCCCCGCCCCCCGTCCGACCTGCTGCCCCCGGTCGCGGTCACCCACCCGGCCTGCAGCAGCGCATCGACCCGGCGCGCCACCACCGAGCGGGACATCCCTGTGAGGGCGACCAGCTCCGAGCGTGTCCGGGGTCGCCCGTCCCGCAGCAGGGCCACCACCGCCCCAGCACCTGCGCCCGACGACCAGCCGGGCGGCAACACGCCCACGACGATAGGCGACCGACCGGTCGACGGTCCGACGAGGACCTGGCCCCGCCCGGCCGGGATCCGGTGGGGGTGCGCTGGTCGGGGGCCCCAACCCTCAGGACCCGGGGGCGGCCCCGGCCGGGAGCCGCTCGGGTTCCCGACCGGGACTGGAGGTGGCTCGCCGACCGGCTTAGGGTCGCTCAGGCGTGAGGCCGGACGGACACGGCCTCACGCCTCCCATGTCTCCGCGGCACGGAGCTGGTGCCCGCGGCCGCGAGGGGCACGGCCGCGGGCCGGCTGACCGCCGGTAGGGCGCTGCCCTGCTCGTCGGCGGTCAGAAGCGGGCGCGCGCCCGGGCCAGGTACTCCGAGCTGACCATCGCGGCCTCCCGCATCGCCTCGTCCCCGGCGGTGACGACCGTCGCGGACCAGTACGCCTGCTCGGCGGGGCTGGCTCGTCGGCCGAGCCAGCGACCGTAGGAGCGGTCGACGCGGCGCAGGGAGCTCTCGTAGCTGTTCCAGATCCCCTGGACGGCGGCCTTCCGGCCCTGCTGCGCGACGACGCGGGTCCAGCCGGCCCGCTCCGACGCCGAGGACGACCGGTCGAGCGAGCGGAGGTACAGCGACTGCACGAAGCCGTCGTCGGTCCCGCCGGCGCGCTGGTAGAACTCCGGGCTCTGCATGAGCCGGACCCGCAGGTCGTCGAGGGTCGCGCGGCCGGACGCGAGGTCGTTGACCCAGCTGGTGAGGCCGGCGGTGTCGGGTTGACGGCCCAGGACGTCCGCGTAGGCCTCGCTGACGAAGCGGCGGCGGAACTCCTGGCTGCCCGAGAAGCCCTTCACACCGACCCAGCGGTCGCCTGTGCGGGCCACCTGGGCGGCCCAGCCGTCGAGCTCGCTGTCGGCGGGGGCGCGGCCGAGCAGGTCCGCGTACAGCGCCCTGACGAAGTCGGCGGCCTCGCCGCCGCGCAGGGCACCGTCCCGGACTGCGGGAAGGATCGCGTAGCCGGCGTCGCCGGCGCAGGCGGTCAGACCCACGTCGCGGTGACCCATGACGGCCGGCAGCGTCCGGACCGTGCCCGCGGCCCAGCGGGCGGTACCGCCGCCGGCGGAGGTGAGCGACGCCTGGCCCCGGGGGTCCACGCCGTGCAGCGAGAGCTTCCACGTGATCAGGTCGGTGACGGCCTGCTTCATGGCGGGCGACGGCGCCACCGTGCTGTAGTTGCCGAGCATGGACACCCCGAAGGTGTCCTTGTTGAACCCGCCCGCGTGGGCGCCCACGACGGGCCGGCTGACGCCGCCGGCGCGACCCTCGTAGATCGTGCCGAACTTGTCGACGACGAAGTTGTAGCCCAGGTCGCACCAGCCCAGCGTCTGCGTGTGGTAGGCGTAGTCCGCCCGCAGCTGGCGCACCGCTTCCGCGGGGGTGGCGTAGGAGTTGCTGCCGGCGGTGTGGTGCAGGACAGCGGCCTTCATGGTGGGGCTGTAGTCCACCGAGGAGCAGCGCAGCGACTCGTCGGCCCCCCAGGCCGCCCGGCTGACGATGGCCGGCGCCGTCGTCGCGGCGCCAGCCGATGCAGCAGGGGCCACGACGCCCGCGTCGGCCGGGGACCCGCCCGGGTCGACCAGGCTGAGCTCGACGCCGGCGGCACTCTCACCCAGGTCCATGGACACCCGGGTCTGCACGGCCTCGGAGTCACCCACCCACAGCGGCGCGGTGGCGCTGACCGCGCCGGTCGAGGCGTACTCGTCGGTGCCGGCGTCAGGTCCCCCGTCCAGGCCTTCCATCTGCTGCCAGGGACCCCAGACGCCGTCCTGGCGGACGCGCACCTCCACGTCACCCGCCGCGACCCCCTCGGGCAGGACCGCGCCGATGAGCGCGAAGTCGTCGACCTCGGTCTCGGGCGAGACCACGACGAGGTCCGCCGCGTCCGCCTGGGTGCCCGGGACGCTGTCCTGCGGGACGACGACGGCGCCCTCGGCGACGTCCGTCACCACCGCCAGGGTGTCCAGCTGCGGCTGCACGGGACGCTCCTGCGCCCAGACAGGTGTCACGGTCGGTGCGACGAGGAGCGTGGCCGCTCCGAGGCCGCACCACAGGGGAGAGAGCGCGCGCACGGATGGTTCCTCTCGTCGTACAGGGGTGGCGTCACGGGACAGGGACCCGTCGGCAACCTCGAGCCCCGACTTGACGCTGAGACCTGAGCCGGTCGTGGCGCCGGTCGGTCTGGGGCTGCTCGGGGACCGACCACGTCAGCGACCGGTCCTCCGCCTCGCCCTCGGTGGCCCGGTCTCTGCTGCAGGCTGCGCGGTGTTACCTCGCGTCGCTCGGTGTCGCTCGGTGTCGCTCCGTGTCGCTCCGTGTCGCTGCGGTGTCGCCGAGCGGGTGCGACATCCTGGGGGAGTGGTGCGGGGGCGTGAGACGTGGCGTGGGCGGGTCCTGCTCCTGCGTGGCGCCCTGGTCGCCGTGCTGGTGCTGCTCTCCACGGTCGCGCTCTCGCCCCATCTGGCTCACGACCACGAGACGGCGCACAGCCACGCGTCGGTGGCTGCCACCGCTCAGCCGGCAGCAGAGCCGGGTGCGGGTGTGACGGACGGCGCGCCCGCTCCCGGTGCGGGCGCCCTGGACGAGCGAGGAGACCAGCTGTCCGTGGCCCACGACGCGAGTGGTGGGGACCACGCGCCGGGAGGCGGGCACCACCATTACGGCGGCGAGCAGGGGATGACGTCGCTGGGGGCCGACGTGCTCCTGCACGACGGCCAGCACGTGACCGAGGAGGTCCCGGACGGCTTCCTCGGGGCCGTCCGCGCCGCAGGGGGCCGCGAACGTCCTGACTGACCGGACCGACGACCTCGGCTGCGAGACGACCCGTCTCGTCAGCCCGCACCTGGCTGGTGCTCCCCCCGTCGGTCCTCAGAAAGGTCATGCATGTCTTCGTCGTCTCCTAACCGCCTGGTCGTCCGCGACGCCGCCCCGAGCGATCTCGGCTACACCGCCCGACAGCACGAGGCGCTGCTGCCGCACGGACTCTTCCCGCACCTGGGGCAGGCCTTCCTGCGCCGCTGGCACGGCACCTTCCTGCAGTCCCCGTACGGCATCGCCCTGGTCGCCGAGCAGGTCGGTGAGTCCGGACCCGTGACGGTCGGCTTCCTCATCGGCAGCACCGACCAGGTGCGGCTGGTCGAGGACGTGGTGGCCCGGCACCGGCTGCCGCTCACGGTGGCCGGTGCCGGCGCGCTGCTGCTACGCCCCCGCCTCGCCGTGCACTTCGTGCGCACGCGCGCGAAGCCTTACCTCCGCCGTCTCGCCCGGGTGCCTCGGCGCTCTGCGGCGCCGGTGCCGGTCGCGGGCCCCCGGACCGACGACGGAGGGCCGCCGGTGCGGGTCGCGGTCATCACGGCGGTCACCGTCGACGCCGCCTTCCGCTCCAGCGGTGCCGGTCGGGCGCTGGTGGACAGGTTCGTCGTGCGGGCGGCGCTGTCGGGCGCCGAGGACGCCAGGCTGACCACGGTGGCCGGACCGGGCGGGGCCGGCCGCTTCTACGAGAAGCTGGGCTGGCAGTACGAGGAGGAGCACCTGACGCGCGACGGCATGGCGGTGTCCACGTACCGCCTCACCCCCACCACGCGGCCAGCCACCGACGCGCGGGCACGCTCGGTCTCGCGGGGTGGCGGATGAGGTCCCGCGACCAGCAGCCCGGGACCGCTGCCGCACCGGCCGGTACCTCGCGGCGTGCAGCCCTCGCGGGCCTCGGCGCGGTCGGGGCCGCAGCACTTCTTGCTGCCTGCTCCGGCACGGCCGGCCGTGGCGGCCGCACGCTCGCCCCGACCGGCCGGCCGGGCGACCAGGACAGCGGACCCGCAGCCGCTCCGCGCCCGGCTCCCCCCGACCAGGCCACCTCCCCGGCGGCTGCCGAGCCGCAGGACGTGACCCCGGTCGTGCTGCCTGCCCTGTCGCCCTGGGCGCCGGGGCCGGGGGAGGTGCAGCCGGAGACCAAAGCGCTGGCCGCTCGGCTGGTCCAGGTAGCCGGCACCTGGGACGTCGGCGGGGCAGGGCTGGAGGCCGCTGCCCGGCGGCTGACGTCCGCTGGATTCGAGCCGGCCCTGGCACCCGCCCTGTCCCGGCTGCTCGAGCAGGGCGGAGAAGCTGCCGTCACGGCCGTCCGGTACCCGCAGTACGGCGGGCTGACCACGGCCGGGGCCAGCGTCATGATCGCCGTGGACCAGACCATGGCACTGTCCGACGGCACCACCTCGGTGCGCGGCATGACCCTCGACGTCCGGCTCAGCCCGTCCGCCCTCGGGTGGTCCGTCGTCGCCGTCGACCCCGACCAGCCACCCCCGGGGACCGGGGCCCCCACCGCGCTCGGCCAGGCGGTCCTGGTGAACCCTCGGGTGGTGCTGCCGGCGGACGCTGCCGCCGACGTCCGGGCGGGCACGGTTCTCGATCCCGTGCTCGCGGTCCTGGACGGGCTGTCCCGGGACCACACGATCGAGGTCCTCGCCTTCTCCACCGGCCACCCCACCAACGTCTTCGGTACCGACCGCCAGTCCAACCACTCACGCGGGCGCGCCGTCGACATCTGGCGGGTCGACGGGTCCCCGGTGGTCGACCCCTCGACCTCCCGCGACCTCCTGGCTCGGGTGATGACCAGGGCCGGCCAGCTGGGCGCCACGGAGGTCGGCGGCCCGTTCGACCTCAACGGGGAACGACCCCAGTACTTCGCCGACGACCTCCACAGGGACCACCTCCACATCGGTGTCACGGAGGGCCGACCACCCGCCGCCCCATGAGGTCCCGCTAGGCCGGCCGCGGCGATGGTCCGACGGAGGGCCCGAGCTAGCCTCACGACATGACGGGGGGCCATCAGACCAGGACAGACAGTGACGACGGGGACCTGGCCGCGGCGGCAGTGGGGCTCTGCGCGCAGATGTCGCCGACCGAGGCCAGGTACCTGCACCCTGACGTCGTCGCTGCCTATCGCCGGCACCTGAGGGCCTGGTTCGGGGGAACCGACCCGTGTCGGGACCGGCTCGTCCTCGACAGCCTCTTCCGCGCGTCCAGAGCGGGCGCGGACCTCGCGGTGATCGACGTCTACCAGCTGTGGGCGTCCACCGGGACGCCGTCGCCTGGCGAGCTGCGGAGGGACGGTTGGCGCCGCAGCAGCGACCGCTGAGGACATCGACGGCGCGCACGACGACCGGTGGCGCGGTCACGGCCCTCGGCGCGGCCCTCCTCGTCGTGCCGCGCGAACAGCCGGCGCGTCGGTTGCCGCGCAACTGTCTGCTGCGCGAC
Organism: Aquipuribacter hungaricus; assembly: GCF_037860755.1. Classification (NCBI taxonomy): domain Bacteria; kingdom Bacillati; phylum Actinomycetota; class Actinomycetes; order Micrococcales; family Intrasporangiaceae; genus Aquipuribacter; species Aquipuribacter hungaricus. Next base: position 9,909 of record NZ_JBBEOI010000051.1, read on the forward strand.
TGGCTCGGGCCCGTCCTGCGACGGCACGGGGCAGGATGTGGTGGTGGTGGTGGAGCAGCAGCTGGAGCCTGTCCCGGAGGGCTACGGCGACCTGCTGGAGCGCCTGAAAGAGCGGGTGCGGACGTCCCAGGTCCGCGCCGCGCGGGCGGCGAACACCGAGCTGCTGGCCCTGTACTGGTCGATCGGACGGGACATCCTGCAGCGGCAGGAGCACGCCGGGTGGGGCGCCAAGATCGTGGACCGGCTGGCGCGGGACCTGCGTGAGGAGTTCCCCGAGCAGCGCGGCTGGTCGCGGCGGAACCTGCAGTACATGCGGGCCCTGGCGGCCGCGTGGCCGGACGGGGACTTTGTGCACCAGGCTGGTGCACAACTTCCCTGGCGCCACGTGACCGTCCTGCTGGACCGTCTGGACGACCCGGCGCTGCGTGACTGGTACGCCGGACAGGCGGTCGAGCATGGCTGGTCGCGCAACGTCCTCGAGCACCAGATCACCTCCGGGCTGCACGCCCGTGCAGGCGCGGCGCCGTCGAACTTCCCCGCCCGGCTGGCCGCCCCGGACTCCGAGCTCGCGCAGCAGCTGACCCGGGACCCGTACCTGTTCGACCACCTCGACCTGTCCGCCCGGGCCGGGGAGCGGGACCTGGAGCAGGCGCTGATGGACCGGCTGCAGGGGACCCTCTCGGCGTTCGGGCACGGCATGGCCTTCGTCGGGCGGCAGGTGCGGTTCGACGTCGGCGACGAGGTCCTGGTCGTGGACCTGCTGCTGTTCCACGTCACCCAGCTCAGGTACGTGGTCGTCGAGCTCAAGATCGGCCGGTTCTCCCCCTCCTACGTCGGCCAGCTCGGCACCTACGTCGCCGTCGTCGACGACCGGGTCCGCGACCACGCCGTCCACGCACCCACGGTGGGCCTGCTGCTGTGCACCAGCCGCGACGAGCAGGTCGTCCGCTACGCCCTGGCCAGCGCCAACGCCGCTCTGGCTGTCGCCACGTACGAGACGCTCAGCGCAGAGCAGCGACGCCAGCTGCCGGACCTCGAGGGCCTGCAGGCAACCCTCACCGACGTCGTCGCCCGCGCTGCGCGTGAGGAGGCCGAGACCTGAGCGGTGGGTCCGTCCCTGATCCCGCCGGAACGACGCCCGAGGACGTGCGGACTGTCTGCGACGACGTCGCTGCCCGGGTCCAGCAGCTCTCACCGAGCGCCTGCTGAGCTGTGTCCGGGCCGCCCCCCGTCGGACGGCCCACCGTGTGGCTCTTCCCACCCGATCAGTCGATCTACCGGCCACATGGAGATTCCGATCTCGCACGGGACGCCGGTGTGTAGCCGGGCTGCGCGGAACTACCGACAGCTGCCGCGAGACAAGGACGACCCGATGAGCCTCATGCCCGCCCGTGCCCTCAAGAGCTTCGCCTGCGGGGACGTGGTCCCCGGCTGCACCCGCACCTTCCGCGGGGGCGACGACGCCGAGATCCTCGCCCTGGTGGCCGCCCACGCCGCCGCCGACCACGGCCTGGCCGAGGTCCCCGCCGCGGTGGTCGACGCCGTCCGCGCGAACATCACCACCGTCCTCGCCCCGGTCGGGTGAGCACGCCGGCCGGTCTGGGCCTGTCCATCACCGATGGCCGGTCGCGCGCCTAGGGACAGGTGACGCCCCCTCCCGGCCGAGCCGGGCGCGGTGTCCGGGGGGGCGGCTGCCGTCGACGCCCTGGCCCGTACCGCCGGACAGCGCCGAGGGGGCCGCAGACCACGTTCGCCTCACCCGTCCCAAGGCACAGGTAAGGCACCGAGTGCCCACAGCCCTGGCACAGCCGGCACCCCGAGCCTGCTCTCATGACACGAGCACCGCGCGCAACCGGACCCCACCCGTCGACCGTACCCACCGCACCGGTGGCCCCGACCTACCAGGGCCGTGCGCTGCCCCGCCCCGAGGACGAGCTCGTCGACCAGGGGCTCGCCTTCGACGTCGGCACCCTGCTGGCTCGACGCCGCATGCTCGGGGTCCTGGCTGCGGCCCCCGGTCTGGCCCTCGCCGCGTGCGGCGGGACCACGGCGTCTCCAGGAGGCTCGACCGCGTCGTCCACCACGGCATCGGGGACGGGCGAGATCCCTGACGAGACGGCAGGGCCCTACCCGGGCGACGGCTCGAACGGCCCGGACGTGCTGGAGGAGAGCGGCATCGTCCGTGACGACATCCGCTCCAGCTTCGGGGAGGCGACCGGCACGGCGGAGGGCGTCCCGATGACCCTCGAGCTGAACCTCGTCGACATCGCCGACGGCGGAGCACCGATGGCTGGTGCAGCGGTCTACGTGTGGCACTGCGACCGCGAGGGCCGCTACTCGATGTACTCCGACGGGATCACGGAGGAGAACTACCTGCGCGGGGTGCAGGTCAGCGACGTCGACGGCCTGGTCCGCTTCACCAGCATCTTCCCTGCCTGCTACAGCGGCCGCTGGCCGCACATCCACTTCGAGGTCTACCCGGACGAGGCCGCCATCGTCGACGCCTCCGGCGTCATCGCCACCTCGCAGGTCGCCCTGCCCGAGGACGTCTGCCACGAGGTCTACGCCCAGGACGGGTACGCCGCGTCCGTCGACACCCTCGCCCAGGTCAGCCTCACCGACGACAACGTGTTCGGCGACGACGGGGGAGCGCTCCAGCTGGCCACCGTCAGCGGGGACGTGACCAGCGGGTACACCGTCTCGCTGCCTGTCGGGGTCGACACCACCACCACCCCCACCGGCGGTCAGCTCGCCGGGGACGGCATGCCCTCCGGCGTCCCCGGTTCGTCGGGCGGGACCCGACCGAGCGGACCGCCCCCCAGCGGCACGCGCCCCTGAGCGACACGGAGCCAGCAGCCGAGGCGCTGCCTCACCGGGTGAAGCCGGCAACCCGCGTCCAGGGCAGGGGCGGTCGCCGTGGGGCCGCGCCGTCGTGGGCAGCTCAGCCGGCGCCGTTCAGGAATCCTGCCGTGCCCCGAGGGATGCTTCCGGGTACAGGCGTGTGGCGCTGTTAGCAGCTGCCGATACCCGTCCCGCAGCGCGGTGAGCTCGGCGATGTGCCTGTCGAGCTCGGCAGCCCGCTGGTCCAGCACCGAGGGCATGTCACCCCGGTGCCGGCCGGTGCGGTCGCGGAGCGACACGACGTCCCGTATCTCGCGCATGGTCAGGCCGGCGGCCTGCGCCGATCGGACGAAGACGACGCGCTGAAGGTCCTCGTCGGTGTAGTCGCGGTAGCCGTTGACGCTCCGGGGTGGCGGAGGCAGAAGACCCGCCCGTTCGTAGTGGCGAAGCACATCGGACGTCGTGCCCGCGCGTGCCGCCAGCTGGCCGATCCGCATGTCACATGGTGAGGGTGCTCGCGCCGGCCCACCTGTACAGCCGCTCCACGTGGGGGAGCAACAGTTCCGGCGCCACCCTGTGCCCGCCACCGTCGAGCGCAGCGCGGGTGGCCGACGGCTGTGCTCTGCCCTGGCACCCTGAGAGCGTCGCCCGGTTGGAGCGCCCCGAACCATCTCGCGCCACCCGGTCAGCAGCGCCGCCCGGTGCCCCTCTTCGCCCTGGCACTCGACGATGAGCAAGGGCCGATAATAAGACTTATGTCACATCAGCCGACTGGAAGCGCCTCACCCGTCGTGCTCCGCCTCCCGACTTCAGCGGAAGCAGAGTCTAAGCCTCCTGCTTCGTGCTCGACACGGCAGGGCGCAGTCCGAAAGACATCGAGCCACACCATCGATTGATGCAGCGCAAGCTGGACTATGGCCGCGTCACAGCAAACTCCTCGAATGCTACTTGAGTCGCCGGGCGAAGGTTTGAGAAGGACAACCAATGAACTTGTGGGGATGGCAGGCCGCTCTCCGCGGCACGCGCTTCAAGTGGGTCTCCTACAGCACTCCACCATTCAGTTAGGACTGCGTTCGAAGTTTCAGCGCTGGTATAATCGGGACCGTCGACGCTGGAGAGGACTACCACAGAAGCCTCCTCTGGGCCGGGACCGTCGCCTGAACATTGTTGCCCAAGGCACACCTCAGTGGGCCCGGGGTACGGTAGGACGACGGCGTCAGGGAAACCGGCTGAGAGTGCCTGCTTCTCAAGAGCAGCCCCAGACACCCGACGCTCGGTTTCAGGCGCAACCGTCACCAGCGTTAGGTACCACCCGTCACTTGGGAGGACGAGAATAGACTCAGGTGCCTTGACGGGTTCCGTAGAACCGATGCTCGACTCCACTGGCATGGCTACAGCTGGTTCCGTAGCACCGCCGCAACTAGTAAGGCTCAGCGACAGGAGAGCGGCGACACCGAAAAGCGTGGTCGACCATCTAGTCCCAGCCATTTGCTTCACCTTTCTTTCGGTCGAGGGTCGGAGATTAATTTGGGACCGTGACCAGTCCACGCACGTCTCCATTACCTAGGGTGTACCACCTGGCAGTCCGGCCCGGGTTACTCGGACACAAGTCCCTGTACATCGTCAGGCTAAAGTGATCGTTATCGAAATTGCAGTTGGTGCCGAGATTTGGCAGGAGGTGCCCAAGGCCTATCACGTGCCCAAACTCATGAGTCGCGACTGACTGTATGATTAAGTCCGTCGAATCGGTCGTTGCTAGGTTGGTAGTCCATCGATCGGCAAACTGTGGCTCGGAGTTCAAAATGACGTCAGCCTGAAAGATTCTGCCGGAGTTGTACCCACCGCTGCCCCAGGTGCAGACAAGTGCGTATAGTACGTCGGCTCGCATCCTGTTGGCGCAGTCAGGGTTGGTGTTCGCCGCTATTGCATTCATGTTTTGAAACCCGACCTGATTCCAGCTGTCGGCAACTCCTGGAGTGGCGGTCGTGTCTGCCTGCCTGGAAAATTTGGTCCAACTAGCGAGGTATTCGTCGCAGTCGGCCGCACTTACACGCTTTTCGTTCCATCCACCCGCTCCGGCCAGAATAGCGTTCCCGGCTACGGCACTATTGACCCCGGGTGGAGTTGTAAGTGGGTTGTGGTGGAATCCCCAGTTGAAGTCCGCCGCGGGCAGTCGCCAACCGATGGGAGTCCAAGCCGTGTCTTCGCAGGCCGGGATGCCCGCATGGGCGGGAGGAAGGACGAGAAGCACGCTGGCAGCGCTTAGCGACGCACCAGCGATCCAGGCGACAAGGAACCGCAGGCGCAAGTTCAGCATTTTGGCAAGGTATACCTTGGTCGCAAGAACGCGAAAGCCCCCTCAAATCTGACCAAATAGGACAGAAGGAGCAGTAGCGGCAGCGAGGCCGAGGGACTCATGAGACCGCCGAACCGTCCCTCGCCATGTCGGTCGGAAGCAAGCCAGTACCCCGCGGTTCTAATGTCACACCTCGATGTTCGCCGCTCATTCGAGCGTCGTCCCTGCGAGTCTGTCACTTCGGGCGGGGCGCTCTTGGCTGACTGGACAAAGTCGCGAGCAACTCTCCTGCTTCTCGCGGTCGTCTATTCAAACTCTTGAACGCAACGACTGGGTTGCTCGGGGCGTCAAGGTCACCGCCATCCAAGTGCCAGTCTAAACCAGTAAACATCATGGGCGGACACGCAAGTTGATCGCCGATGACCCAGGGAGTGTACGCGTTCAACACTGAGTCTTCTGTCGGCATGTACACCGACGTGATCAATGGCGATAGGCCGGGCGAATGCAAGACTGCGACTAGATCTGTCCCAATCGTTGAGCCCTTGGGCAACGCAGCGGCTCTCCGCATACCGTCGGATAAGACTCTCAGAGCGGTAGCTGGTTCGTAGGAACCTTCAATGGTGCTAAGCGATTCGTGTACATCGTCGAAAGTGCGACGAACCCCCGCATCAGAGCCAATAGAACAGGAAAAGCTAGCTGAGCGAGGAGCAGCACTACACCACAGGGCTCTTAAGGGCCGGGGGATGACGCTCAATGCCATGCGACGGCTCTTCGGGTCCCAAACGGCCTGGGCAACGAACATTCTTGGGCGGCCAACCCCCATCCGTCGATCCCTGGGCCGCCAGGTCCAGCCTGAGATCAATAACTCCAAACCCTGCGCACGCTCGTTCGCGTACTGGTTCGGGAATCGACTATTTATTCGGCCGAGCACCTTCTCTAGCACTTCGTGTAAACCAAGCCGTTCATTGCGCTCGATCCGGATGCCGGTTTGGCTGTTAACAGCAATCGCACTGGCGCGCTCCAAAATGGATTGGGCGATAAACGTGTCGGTCGGAAGTCTGTCGATATACGCCAACCCCGCGTACGAGATGACAAAGGATGCCATCTCACCGATGACAATAACTGTCTTGTTCGCTAGCGGATCGTGCGTCACCACCGTCGTGGAGCCACGGGTGGTACTGGTGACCTTCCGGTCCCCTAATGACAAAATGAACGCTGGGTTTGCAAATGTGAGATGCTGCGTCATTGATGAAACCCTTCTCCGGCGGCACTTCCGTGATAGCTATGCCATAAGCCCACAGTCGTGCACGTCCCGCTCCCGCGCTGGGAAGTACAGCCGCCCACCTTTGGAGGCCGATCGTGCTGTGTGTTGCCTAGATCTTCACAGTCTCTCGTACAGCTTCTTGTGGCAGTATTTCAAGACTTCGAACTTAAGCAACTGTCATTCGTCAGACGCTAAAGCCTGACCCATCGCGGTTCTGGGCCCCCGCCTTAAGGCCCAATTGCGGCGCTCACCGCTCAACGGGATGAGCCGCTGAGATTGGCTGGCCCCGCCGTTTGCCAGCGTTTCCACTGTCGCGATCGCAGGTCTGGCCTGATGAGTGGCAGCCAGTACGTGGTCCTGTGTAGCGAAGCCGTTACTTCGCACCGGCGGAGGCTCAACCCGCGCGGCGGACCGCTCCGCAACGAGTCGAGCCTGCAGGTGCTGAACTTCGGCCTCTGTCACCGCCTGCTGCGACCGGGCTGCCCGCTCGTAATCGCGGGCGGCCAACTCCGCCAGCCGCCCCGCCGCGGTAAGCGCCATCCGCAGCGTCGCCTCGAGCACCTCGTCCACGCCGTCGCTGTCGTCCCTCATTGCCGATCCCCCTGTCCGCTTGCGGTGCACCTGTCGGTGGACCGCGCCTGCTGCGAGCTTCCGCCTGCGTTGCTACCTCTCCACCTCACTGGCAGTTCTTCTCGTTAGACCCCACTGCGGATCGACCGCTCGGACGGGGCGAGGCACCGCTGAACCGGGCGCCTCTGGCGGCGACGTCTCTACCGGCACCTGACCGGTCCGCGCCAGCCACGCAGCTTCATGCTCGGGTGCACCCGTGCGGCCCCTGGACGACCCCGTATTGGTGTCCGTGGCATGTCCACCGGCGGGCACTAGGGCCGGCAGGGACGCCTCGAGGCTCCGAAGCTGGGTGCGGACCGCCGCCGCGATTTGCGCAGCTCGCCCAGCTTCGCCGGCGGCCTGGTGGGCGTCGTGGATGGCCTTGGCCATGTTCGCCAGCTGCCGTAGCAGCACTGCTTGCGCCACGGTCCCCTTCCCCCCCTGCGCAATGGAGGACAGCAGCAGCGCCGCCCCTTTAAACGACGATGACGACCGCGCCGTCACCGTCGCTCCCCCAGCGCACGCCTCGTAGGCGCGCAGCTGCGCCGAGCGCGCCAGGGAGTCCGCCGTCGCCGCCAGCGGTCCGGGTACGGGCTCGACCCGTACCGACCACGCCGCGAACGCGCCAGCGGTGTCGTGAGCGACGTGGGCCCAGGTGGCACGGTCCTCGACCGGGACGGCGCGCAGCCGCTCGCGCAGCGCGGCCACCTCGCGGCTGTACTGCTGCCACAGTTCCGGCGCGGGCTCCGTCGTCTCCCGCCCAGGTGCGACCGCTCGGGTGCCGCGGCGGCCGGCGTTCCACTCCGCCACCGCCTCGCTCGCGCTGATCGGGGTGTCGGGCCAACCCTGACGCAGCCGGGGAAGGGTGAGGTCCCGGTCGAGGTGACCGCCGCCGTACCAGACCGGCCGCTCCTCCCCCGTGCCGTTGGTCGGGGGCCGGAGGGCGACGGAGTAGCCGGCGATGACGTCATCGCGACCGGCGGCGTACCGGGGCCGGACCAGCAGCCCGTCGCGGCGTAGCCGGCGCACGAACTCCGCCTCGTCCGCGGCCGCGGCCGCGCAGCCGCGCACCACCCGCGCCAGCGCCGGCCGCGCCGCCTCCGCGTCCCC
>NZ_JBBEOI010000052.1 GCF_037860755.1 Aquipuribacter hungaricus
TCGGGCTGCGGGCGTGGTCGGCGCCGGGGCCGCCGGCGGCGAGGGCTGGCCGCCGGCGGGCGGGACCACTCCGAGCCGGCGCAGCACGACGACCACCGCGAGCAGGAGCGCGACGAGCAGCCCGAGGGCCGCGACGGGACCGGGGGGACCGGTGCGCCGTCGTCCGGAGGGGTCGGTGCGGTCGTCCCGCTGTGCGCGCATGGGCGCAGCCTGGCAGCCCGGGGCCCCGCCGGGCACGCCCGTGCCGCTAGAAGCCCTGGACCGCCGAGAGCGCGACGGGGGCGACCCGGGCGAGGTCGTGCAGCCGCCGGACGGCACCGGGGGAGTGCTCGTCGAGCCGGCCCGCGGCGAGCAGGGGAGCCAGGTCCCAGACCCCCGTGAGGACGGCCGGCAGCGTGTGGACAGGCAGGGTGACGTCGGCGGCGGCGTCGGTCGGGGTGACCTCCGCGCGGCCCTGCTCGTCGACGTCGAGGGACCACCGTCCCTGCGCGGGGCCGCCCGGGTCGACGACCTCCAGGACCACGCGCCCCGCGCGGGACCACGAGCGGGAGCGGAGGGCGGCCGGGACGTCGAGGACGCGCCACCAGTGCCCGTCGGCCTCGGCGCTGACCCGCACGGCGCGGGTGTCGACCGGCAGGTGGCCGAGCAGCTCTCCGGCGCCGCGGTGCTCCGCCTTGAGGGTCGTCACCAGGTCGAGCCCGAGGGCGTAGCGCCACAGCGCGGCGACCACGGCGGGCGTCGCGCCGGTGAGGTCGTCGACGGTCGCGGTGTAGCGGGGCGCGCCGTCCTGCCACGACGACTCGGTCCGCAGCCGGACCCAGCCGTCGACGGTGCCGTCCGGGCCGACGTGGACCGCGCGGAACCGGGGACCGTCGGGCCCCTTGGACGGCGGCACGCGCTCGAGCTGGCGCAGCCAGGCGATCGGGCTGCGGCCGACCGCGCCGGGCATCGTCCTGCGGGCGGCCTCGAACAGCGCAGGACCGACCTCGGCGATCTCGTCGTCGTCGGAGGGCCGGACCCGCCCCGGGTCCGCGGGCGCCCCGGCGTGCCAGCGCTGCGCCGCCCGGGTGTCGACCGCGAGGTCGTGGACGGTGGTGGCCAGGCCGTAGCCGAAGCGGCCGTAGATGGCGGCCTCGCTCGCGAACAGGCTGGCGACCGCGACCCCGCGCGACGCGGCGTCGTCCAGGCAGTCGCGCATCATCCGGGTGAGCAGGCCCCGGCGGCGGTGGCTGGGGGACACGCTCACGCTGCTGACGAGCTCGGTGGAGACCGTCCGGCTCCCGTCGTCGTCCCCGCCGGCGGTCGGCATGCCGGTGAGGGCGGGACCGGGGACGGCGCTGTCGCCCGCCCACGAGCGGAAGGTCGCCACCCAGCGGCCGTCCTCCTTGACCCCGGTGAGCCGCTGGTCCCGGTAGGCGGGCAGCGCCGCCTCGGTCTCCTCGGCAGAGGTGGCCGGCATGGCGAACACGGTGACGAACAGCGTCCGCCAGGCCACCACGTCGGCGGTGTCGTCGAGGTCGGGGGAGCTGATGGGCAGGACGTCGCCGGTCACGCGTCGAGGCTAGGGCCCCCCGCGGACAGCACGGCGCCCGGCGCGGTGGCCAGCACCAGGTCCGCCGCGGCCGCCGGGCGCTCGGCCCGGACGTAGGCCTCCTCCTGGGCCGCCCATCGCTCCCAGTGCGGCCGGTAGGAGTCGCCGTCGCGGGCCATGGCGCGGCCGTGGCGCACCGCCGCGGGGGCCTCGAGCCAGACGAGCAGGTCGGCGGCCCGGCGGCCGGCCCGGCTGCCGCTGCCCACGCCCTCGACGAGCACGACGTCGGCCTGGCGCACCGTGACGTCCGGGCCGGGCCGGTCGCGCACCCAGCTCCACGCCGGGTAGGCGGGCTCGCGCCCCTCGCGCAGGGCCGGGAGCAGCTCCTCCCCGACCAGCCGGACGGCCGCCGCGAGGCCGTCCCAGCCGGGGTAGACGGAGTCCAGGTGGAGCACGGTCACCGTCGCGCCGCCGTCCCGCAGCCGCCGGACGAGCCGCCGCGCCAGGGTCGTCTTGCCGGACCCGCTGCGACCGTCCAGGCAGACGAGCACCGGGCGGCGCACCGCCAGCAGCGCGACCACGCGGTCGTGGACGGCCGGCACGAGGTCGACGTCGTCGCCGGGCGCCTGGTCCATGCCCGGAGGGTAGGAGGTCGCGGCGGGCGGGTCCGGCGCGACCGGCCCGGGGTGACATCCTGTGCGGCGTGGTGGACGCGGTCGTGGCGGTGCTCGCCGGGGCCGCCAGCGTGCTCATGGTCTGGGGCCTGGTGGCCGCCCGACGGGGCCGTCCCCCGGGACCGGCGATGCTGCTCACCGGCGCGGCCGTGGAGGCCCTGCTGCTCGTGCAGGCGCTGGTCGCCGTCGTCGGGATGGTCGCGGGCCCGGGTCCGGCCGGGTCGACCGTGCTGTTCGTCTCCTACCTGGCCACGGTGGTGCTCGTCCTGCCCGCCGCGCTCGGCTGGGCCCTGGTCGAGCGCGACCGGTGGTCCAGCGCCGTGGTGGCGGTCGGCGCCTTCACCGTGGCGGCCATGGTCGTCCGGCTGTGGGACGTCTGGGAGGGCGGCGTGCAGGTCGGTGGCCCCGGTGCGTAGGACGCACCGCCTCCGGGCGGGCTCAGGTGTCCCGGACGACGATGCCCACGCGCGTCACGCGGGAGCGGCGCAGGCCCGTCACCAGCTCGGTGACGCGCAGCTTCCAGCCGTACTTGCGGCGCAGGGCGGCGTCGACGCGGGGCATGTGCTCGGCGCCGACCACGACGGCGACGCCCTCGACGGGGGCGCTGCGCGGGTGGCCGCGGACGTCGCAGGCGGCCAGCGTCACCCGGGGCTGGGCGCGGACGCGGCGCACCTTCCACGTCCAGTCGGTGGTGGTGAGCACCAGGGCGTCCCCGTCCAGGGCGGCCCACACCGGCGTCGGCTTGGGCGTGCCGTCGCCGGTGTAGGTGGTGAGCAGGACGTACTCGGAGCCGGCCAGGTCGGCGACCGAGGTGGGAGCGGCGTCCGTCATGCCGCGAGCGTAGGCGCGGGGAGGGTCTGATGGCCGGGGACGGCGGGTCGCGGGGCAGCGCGGGGCAGGACGGGGCAGGGCGGCCGACCCGGTCGACCCGGGCCGGCGCCGGCAAGGTGCTCGTCGCGCTGTACGCCACCTTCGCCGTGGCGGCGACGAGCCGGGCCGGGTACCAGCTGCTCGCCAAGGGGGACGAGGCCCCGCTGGCGTACGGCCTGTCGGCGCTCGCGGCCGTGGTCTACGTGCTGGCCACCGTCGGCCTCGCCGTCGACCGGCCGTGGGCACGCCGGCTGGCGTGGCTGGCCGTCGGCACCGAGGCCGCCGGCGTCCTCCTGGTCGGGACCTACAGCCTGCTGCGACCGCAGGACTTCCCCGACCCCACCGTGTGGTCGGACTACGGCCTCGGCTACCTCCTGGTCCCGCTCGTGCTGCCCTTCGTCGGGCTGTGGTGGCTGCGGCGCACCCGCGGCACCGCGTGAGCCCCGGGACCTGAGCCCGCGGAGCGGACACCCGGTGGCCGCTCCTGCTGGTGCCCTGGGGACCCACCCCGACGAGAGGCACCGCCATGACCGACCGCTCCGGCTCGCAGATCGACCACCTCAACCTCGCCGTACCCGACCTCGCCGACGCCGTCGCCTTCTACGAGCCCGTCCTGGGCTCGGTCGGCATCACGACGATGCTCCGGATCCCCGCCAACCCCGCCATGCCCGCGATGACGGGCTTCGGCTGGGCGGGCGTCAAGCCGTTCTTCTGGCTCGTCGACGACGGCACCGTCGGGACGAACATGCACCTGGCCTTCACGGTGGGCTCCCGCGAGGAGGTGCGCACCTTCCACCGGGCGGCGCTCGCCGCCGGCGCGGTCGAGCGGTCGGCCCCGGCGGTGTGGCCGGAGTACCACGACGACTACTACGGCGGCTTCGTCACCGACCCGCTCGGGATCAACCTCGAGGCCGTCTGCCACGCGCCCGTCGGTGACGGCTGAGACGCTCCGGACATGACCAGCACGTCGGCCCGGACGCTGCGCCTGCTCTCGCTGCTGCGCCAGCAGGGCAGGTGGACCGGGCCGGGGCTGGCCGCCGAGCTCGGCGTCAGCGTGCGGACGGTCCGCCGGGACGTCGGCACCCTGCGCGACCTGGGCTACGCGGTCGAGGTCAGCAGGGGAGCGGGCGGCCACTACGCCCTCGGCAGCGGCGGCGGGACGCTGCCGCCCCTGCTGCTGGACGACGAGCAGGCCACCGCGGTCGCCGTCGCCCTCCAGCTCGCCCCGCGGACCGTGGACGGGCTGCAGGAGGCGGCCGGCCGGGCGCTGGCCACGGTGCTGGAGGTCATGCCCAGCCGCTCGCGCCACCTGGTGGGCGACATGCAGGTCGCCTCGGTGTGGAACCCGTGGGAGCTCGCCGCCCCGAGCGTGCCCCACGCCGTCCTGCTCGCGGTGTCCTCGGCGCTGCGGGACCGGCGCACCCTGCGCTACGACTACGAGGGGACAGAACCCGGCCCGGCCCGGCTCGTCGAGCCCCACCACCTCGTGGTCTGGGCGGGCCGCTGGTACCTGCTGGGCCACGACCCGGGGGCCGGCACCTGGCGGACGGTGCGCCTGGACCGGGTGCGGCCGCGGACCCCGGACGGCCCCCGGTTCGCCGCGCGCCCGCTGCCGGAGGGCACGGACGCCGCGCACGTCGTCATGTCGCACCTGGACCGCGGCGACACCGCGGACCACTGGCCGTGCCGGGGGACGGCCACCGTCGCCCACCCGGCCGAGACCATCACCCGCTTCGTCCCCGGCGGCGCGGTGGTCGTCCCGCTGGGCGCCGCGAGCAGCCGGCTCACCATGGGCGCCTGGTCGTGGGTCGGCCTGGCGGGCCTGTTCGCCACCTTCGACGCCCCGCTGGCCGACGTGGAGCCCGCCGAGCTCCGCGAGGCGTGCGGTGTCGTCGCCGCACGGCTGGCCCCGGCGGGGGAGCGGTGACTTTTGCATGACCATTCAGGGTCATGCATACTCCTGCCATGTCCAAGGTGCTGAGCTCCCTGCCTGTCGGTGAACGTGTCGGGATCGCCTTCTCGGGCGGGCTGGACACCTCGGTGGCGGTGGCCTGGATGCGCGACAAGGGCGCCGTCCCCTGCACCTACACCGCCGACCTCGGCCAGTACGACGAGCCGGACATCGCCTCGGTCCCGGGCCGGGCCACGGCCTACGGCGCCGAGGTCACCCGCCTGGTCGACTGCCGCGAGGCGCTGGTGGAGGAGGGCCTGGCCGCGCTGACCTGCGGCGCGTTCCACATCCGCTCCGGCGGGCGCACGTACTTCAACACGACGCCGCTGGGGCGCGCGGTCACCGGGACGCTGCTGGTGCGGGCGATGCTCGAGGACGACGTCCAGATCTGGGGCGACGGGTCGACCTTCAAGGGCAACGACATCGAGCGGTTCTACCGCTACGGCCTGCTGGCCAACCCGTCGCTGCGGATCTACAAGCCGTGGCTGGACGCCGCCTTCGTCGCCGAGCTCGGCGGGCGCAAGGAGATGTCGGAGTGGCTGGTCGCCCACGACCTGCCCTACCGCGACAGCACGGAGAAGGCGTACTCGACCGACGCCAACATCTGGGGCGCCACCCACGAGGCCAAGTCCCTGGAGCACCTGGACACCGGCGTCGAGGTGGTCGACCCGATCATGGGCGTCCGGCACTGGGACGCCTCGGTCGAGATCGCCCCCGAGGACGTGACCATCGGCTTCGAGCAGGGCCGCCCGGTGAGCATCGACGGGCAGACCTTCGCCTCCCCGGTCGACCTGGTCCTGGCGGCCAACGCCGTCGGCGGCCGCCACGGGCTCGGCATGTCCGACCAGATCGAGAACCGCATCATCGAGGCCAAGAGCCGCGGCATCTACGAGGCGCCGGGCATGGCGCTGCTGCACGCGGCCTACGAGCGGCTGGTCGCGGCGATCCACAACGAGGACACCGTCGCCAGCTACCACAACGAGGGCCGGCGGCTCGGGCGCCTGCTGTACGAGGGTCGCTGGCTGGACCCGCAGGGGCTCATGCTCCGCGAGTCGCTGCAGCGCTGGGTCGGTGCGGCCGTCACCGGCGAGGTGACATTGCGGCTGCGCCGGGGCGAGGACTACTCCATCCTCGACACGGCCGGACCGGCCTTCAGCTACCACCCCGACAAGCTCTCGATGGAGCGGACCGGCGACTCCGCCTTCGGCCCCGTCGACCGGATCGGCCAGCTGACGATGCGCAACCTCGACATCGCCGACTCCCGCGCCAAGCTCGAGCAGTACGCGAGCCTCGGCGTGCTGGGCGGGGGGAGCGCGGTGGCGGCCAGCGCGGGCCAGGCGACGACGAAGCTCATCGGCACCATGGCCGAGGGCGGCGCCGAGGCGATCGCCTCCCGGGGGAAGTCCTCCGGGGACGACGAGCTGCTGGACCGGGCGGCCATGGAGTTCGGCACGGACTGAGGTCGCACGGGTCCGGTCCCGCAGCCGGAGGACGGCTCACCGCGGGGCGGTCCCGGGCCCCCGTCCGCCCGCCAGCTGCCGGAGCGCCCGGGTCGCGCGGCCGGCACGGACGCGCACCGTGCGGACGTGGCGCCGGACGCCGGTGGGCGGCGGGTTGACGGGGAACCGCTCCAGCTCCGGGGCCAGGTCGTGGACGACGTCGCGCTGGACGGTGCCCGCGGTGCGCTCCTCGTGCGTGGGCGCCAGGAGCGCCGCCTTGGCGCGCGCGGAGTTGGCGGGGACCACCGAGACGCCGGGCAGGAGCTCCAGCCCGTGCTCGAGGGAGGCGAGCCACCCGCCGAGGCGGTGGTCGTCGTAGAAGCCGTCGACGAGGTCGAGCCCGTCGCGCCGGTGCCGCCTGGTCGCGACCCACTCGTCGAGGGCCGCGACGCTCGGCGCGTGCGGCGGGGCGCTGCCCTCGAAGCGCCGCCACAGCGCCGTGCCCGTCAGGTCGTCCGGGTCCAGGCCGCGGAACCTCGGGGCGAGGAAGCGTCGGCCGAACTCGAAGGCGTTGCCCCGCAGCAGGACCGTGCCGCGGTGGAAGAAGCGGTACTGGTCGCGGGGGAGGAGCAGCCTGTTGTCGGCGTCGTCGTAGGCGTGGAGGGTGTGCTCCCGCCAGGCACGGACCCGGTCCTCCTGGTGGGGTGACGGCTCGACGACGTGGTGGCGGACCCCGAGGTACCGGCTGATGTCCGCGGCGACGCGCACGTCGGCGGGGTTGCGCACGACCTGGGTGACCGTCTCGACGCGCATCCCGGCGGCCAGGACGGCCGCGAGGACGGTGCGGGAGTCCAGCCCGGCGGTGAGCGCGACACAGGTCGTGGCCGCCCCCTCGGACGCCGCGCGCACGGTCGCGGTGAGCTCGTCGGCCAGGACCGAGCGCGCCTGCTCGTCGGGCCCCAAAGACGCCATGGGCCCGCGCGAGTCCTCGACCGTCAGGTCGGGCAGGCGCAGCCGCTGTCCGGGCAGCAGCTTGCGGACCTGCGGCAGGGGAGACCCCGGCCCGGGGAACCAGTTCATGCCGCCCCACCACATCCGGCGGTCCGGCCCGGGGGCGCCCGGGGCGGGCAGGAGCCGGCCCAGCAGCGCGGGGCTCGAGCTCACGAGCGGACCGTCGGGCCCGGACGCGTGGTAGACGGACAGCAGCGCCGAGGCGTCCGTGCCGACCCACGGCCAGGACACCGTGGCGAACCGGCCGGCCAGCCCGGTGACGTCGGCCGTCGAGGCGCCGGGCAGGGCCGTCCCGAGGACCAGCCCGCCGTCCGGCCGGCGCGTCACCCGCAGGTCCTGCTGGTGGGACAGCACGAAGCCGTCCGGCAGCTCCAGGCACGTCCAGTCCTCGCCGAGGTCGACGCGCGACCTGGAGATGACGAACTGCCGCCGGTGCGGGACGAGCTCCATCGGTGTGCCTCCGTCGGCATGGCTGTGCCCGGCGACCGTCGGTGGCCGCCTGCGCGGCGCACACCGTCTCGCACGACGACCGACGGGCGCCGGGGAACGGCCGAGCTGGTGCAGGCCGACGACGAGGAGGCACCCGGGGGGCGGGCGCAGGTCGACCGCGGGTCACGAGGGGACGACAGAGGGCAGTCCAACGCTGTCGTGTGACATAACGTCGCTTATCGGCTCGGCGGAGGGCTTCCCAGCAGCCGTCCGGGTGGACGCCACGCCCGGGGCTCCGTGACGAGCACTGTCCCGACGATGGCACGGCGGGCAGCCAGCCCGTGTGCCTCGAGGAGCCGTCATGACCACGTTCCGCAGGACAGTGTCGATGCTGCTGGGGTCCGTGCTGCTGGGCGCGTCGCTGGCGGCGGTCGTGTCGGTGCCGGCGCGCGCCGACCTGACGCCGACGGAACGGATCACCCCGGCACAGGGGTGCCACGACCTGGTACCCGGCTGGAACGGCGTCAAGGTCGGCCTCGTCCAGCGCCGCCTGGGCATGCCCGCCTCCACCTGGGAGACGATGGACGCGGCGACCGTGGGCCGCGTGCGCTCCTTCCAGTCCACCCGGGCCCTGCGCCGCGACGGGGTCGTGGACCGGGCGACCTGGCAGGCGCTGGGGATACCCCACGACTTCTGCGTCGACGCTCACCAGGTGGCCCCTCAGCTGGGTCTCGGCGCGACCGCGGTCGAGAGGCGGGAGACCTTCGTCCGCGCCGCCGAGTCCTACCTGGGTGCCGAGTACGTCTGGGGCGGTGCTGGTCCGGAAGCCCTCGGGATCGACTGCTCGGGGCTGGTGCTGCAGGCCCTGTACGCCGCCGGGGTGGACCCCCAGCCGATATCGGTCGACCTGCACCCCCGGCCGGCCTACCGCACCTCGGTGGAGCTCTACCGGCTCCCGGGCATGTCCACGCACCCCCTGTCGCAGGTGCGGCGGGGCGACCTGGTCTTCTACACGAAGAACACCACCGGGGTGGTCAACCACGTGGCGGTCTACGTCGGTGGCGGCATGCTCGTGGAGGCCAAGGACGCCGACGTCCACCACGCGCCGCTGCAGCGGACGCTGCCGTCGCAGACCGTGGTCCAGACCGTCGTCCGTCCGTTCACGCCCGTGGGCACCGAGGCCGACCGCCGGTACGTCAGCAGCCTGTACCTGGACTACCTGGGCCGTCCCGCGGGAGCCCACGAACGGGACAGCCGGGCCCTGGAGCTGGTGGACGGCACCTGGTCGCGCCACGGCCTGTCGCGCGAGCTGGCCACGTCCGAGGAGTACCTCGGGAGCGTGGTCGACAGGGCCTACCGCGACGTGCTGTCGCGGCCGGCGGACCCTGCTGGGCGGGCGGGCTGGGTCCGTGAGCTCAGGGGCGGCCTGCCCGTGTCCACGATGTCCTCCGCGTTCTACGCCTCGCGGGAGCACTACCTGCGCAGCGGCGCCACCCCCACGGACGCCTCCCCCTGGGTGGTCGCCCTCTACCGGGAGATCCTGGGACGGCCCCCGGGCCAGGCGGAGGTCGACCACTGGCTGCGGGAGGAACGGCTGCGCGGGCGCCTGCACGTGGCCGCCGCGTTCCACGGCTCCCAGGAGTCCCTGCTCCGGCGGACCGACTCCCTCTACCGGCACCTCCTCGGACGCGGGGCCGACGCGCACGGCCTGTCGACGTGGCCCGGGGTCGTCTCCCGCGAGGGGGACCTCTCGCTCGCCGCCCACCTCACCGGCTCTCCCGAGTACTACGCCCGCGCCCAGGGGCGGTGACGCCCGGTCCGGTGACGGGACGTCGAGACCGGTACCCGACGTCGTGCGCGGCCCAGGGGCCGTCGGTCAGCGCACCCCCGAGGGTGCCGTCGTGGACGTCGTCCCGGCCGCCGCGCCGGAGCCCGTCCCGGACGCCAGGACCGCGTCGAGCGCCGAGGCGGGACGGCGGCCGAGCAGGTCGGCGAGCAGGGGCGACGTCCCGGCGAAGAAGCCGCCGGCGGCCGCCTCGTACATCCCCAGGGTGAAGCGGGCCATCCCCTCCGGGCGTCCTTCGCGCACCTGCGCGGCCAGCCACTCCTCGGGGTCGACGAGGACGTGCCCGACGCGGCTACCGGTCGCTCGGGTGAGGGAGGCGGCGACGTCGGCGAAGGTGGGCGCCTCCTCCGCGGTCAGCGTGAGGGGCCCGTCGAGGCCGGTCTCGCCGGCCACCAGCCGGGTGATGACGACGGCCGCGGCCTCGGCGGCGTCCTCGCGCGAGGTCCAGGACACCGGGCCGTCCGCGGGCACGGTGACCACCCCGGTGGTGCGCCAGTCCCCCGCCAGCCACGCCAGCGTGTGGGCGTAGAAGCCGTTGCGCAGCGAGGTCCACGTCAGACCGGACCGCTCCAGCACCTCCTCGGTGGCCGCGTGGTCGCGTCCAGGGCCGAACGGCGTGCCGGGCGCCGCCCCCTGGTGGCTGGTGTAGAGGACGTGACCCACGCCGGCCCTGACCGCGGCGTCCACGGCGGCGGTGTGCAGGGCGACGGCGTCGGCGTGAGGGTCGCTCGAGGACACCAGCAGCAGCTGGTCCGCCCCGGCGAAGGCCGGCTCCAGCGTGCTGGGGTCGGCGTAGTCGCCGTGGCGGACGGCCACCCCCCTGTCGGAGAAGCGCTGCGCGCGGGACGGGTCCCTGGCGACGACGACGAGGTCCTCGGCCGGGAAGCGGGTGAGCAGGTGGTCGGCGGTAGCGCCGTTGAGGGCCCCCGTGGCACCGGTGATGACGATCATCGCAGCCTCATTATCGTTGGTATCGCTCGTGCGTATCGATGGAAGCACAGTGGTACCACCCAGCCGCTATCGTTGGCAACATGACGGTCCAGGCAGGTCCGCGCGATCCGGGCGCAGCGCAGGGCGGCAGGGACGGGGTCCGGTACCGGCTCGTCGACGTGGCGGCGGACCTTCTGCGGCGGGAGGGGCCGGCCGCCGTCACCACCCGCGCGGTCGCCGCGGCGGCGGGCGTGCAGGCGCCGACCATCTACCGGGTCTTCGGCGACAAGGACGGGCTGCTCGACGCCGTCGCCGAGCGGGCCGCAGAGCAGTTCGTGGCGTCCAAGGCCGTCGCCGCGCAGGACGAGGCGGGGCGGGGCGCCGACCCGCTGGAGGACCTCCGCGCGGCGTTCGTCGCGCAGGTGGACTTCGGCGTCGCCAACCCCGAGGTGTTCCGGCTGCTCGGCGACCCGGCACGGGTGCTGCGGTCCGGGGCGGCCCAGGCGGGCCGGGCCGTGCTGCGGGCCCGGGTGCACCGCGTGGCGCTCGCGGGGATGCTCCGCGTGCCGGAGGAGCGCTGCGTCGACCTGGTGCAGTCCGCGGGCACCGGCGTCATCCAGACCCTGCTGGCCACCCCCGTCACCGACCGGGACCCGGGCCTGGCCGCCGCGATGTGGGACGCCCTCACCGCCGCCGTGCTCGTCGACCAGCCCGACCGGACCGGTGCCACCGGGCCGGCCGAGCGGGCGGTCGCCGCCACCGTCGTCACCTTCCGCGCCATGGCGCCGCAGCTGCCGGGCCTGACCGGTGCCGAGCGGGCGCTGCTCGTGGACTGGCTGCACCGCGCGGAGGCCGCCGCAGAGGACCGACGAGGCCCGGGGCGGCGCGGCTATTGACAGGCTGCCTGTCACTCAGCCATCGTCGTCAGCATGACCAGCACCGGACCGGGCGACGCCGCCTACCTGGTCCTCAGCCGCGTCCGTCCGCTGTACCAGGCCTCTGCCCGCGCCGTGGACCAGGCGCTGGCGGGCACGGACCTCACCGTGCCCCTGCGTGCGGTCGTCGAGCACCTGCTCGACCGGGGACCTAGGACGGTGCCGCAGGTCGCCCGGGAGTTCGGCGTCACCCGCCAGAGCGTGCAGGTGGTCGTCGACGGCGGCGCCGCACGCGGCCTCCTCCGGCTGGACGACAACCCGCTGCACCGGCGCTCCCGGCTCGTCGCGGTCACCGAGCTCGGCCGGCGGACCTTCGCCGACGTGCACGACCGCGAGCTGCAGGCCCTGGCCCGGGTGACGGACGGCCTCGACGCGGACGACCTGGCCCGGTGCGCCGAGGTCCTCGCGCTGCTCACCGAGCGCGTGCACCGCCTCGCCGACCCGGACCCTCCGCCGGACCCGGCGTCGGATCCCGACCCCGACCTCTCCCCCGACCTCTCCCCCGACCTCTCCCCCGACCACGACGAGGAGCCCTCATGACGACCGCCCCCGACCTCATCGTCCCCACCGAGCCGCTGGAGCCGTCGCCGCGGGAGGGGTACGACCTCTACCTGCCCGAGCAGGGCGGGCGTCGGCCCGTCGTCGTGCTCGTGCACGGCCTGTTCCAGGAGCCGCCGCCGGTGAGCCCGCGCCGCACCCCGTTCTTCCGCGCCTACGCCGCGCAGCTGGCCCGGCGGGGCACCGCGGCGGTGGTGCTCGACCACGAGCTCACCGGCGGCATGCGCTACCCGGAGGCGGCGACCACGCTGGGCCGGGTGCTCGAGGCGGTGCGCGCCGAGGACCGCGTCGACCCGGACGCGGTGGCCGTGTGGTTCTTCTCCGGCGGCGGGCCGCTGGCGTACCCGCTGCTCGCCGCGGGCCACGGCTGGCTGCGCTGCGTGGCGCTCACCTATCCCCTGCTGCCGACGGACGACATCCCCGGCTGGCCGACGCTGGCCGACGCCGTGCGCGGCCTGGGCGCCACCCCCCTGGTGCTCACCCTCGTCGAGCACGAGCTGCCCGGCTTCGGCGAGGGCCAGCAGGCCCTGCTGGACGCGGCGCCGCCCGGCATGACGACCGTCAGCGTGCCGTCGGCGCAGCACGGCTTCGACACGGGTCCGGGCAGCGACGATCACCGGGCCGCCGTCGTGCAGGCGCTCGACGCGGTCGCGGGCCACCTGCTGGCCCCCACCGGGGCGACGGCCGCGCCGGCGCAGGGCTGACCCCGGAGCGGGGCCGGCCCTGGTCGTACCGGAGCAGGGTCAGGGCCGGACGCCCCAGCCCCCGTCGACGTCCAGCGTCTGCCCGGTGACCCACGCCGCGTCCTCCGACAGCAGCCACGCCACCACCGGCGCGACGTCGTCCGGCCGGCCCCAGCGCCCGGCCGGCATCTGGCCCGCCACGGCGGCCTGCAGGGCCGCGTCGGCGTAGCCGGTGTCGACCGGCCCAGGGTTGACGCAGTTGACAGTCGCGCCCCGTGCGGCGGCGGTCGCGGCCAGCGAGGCCGTCACCCCCTGCAGCGCGGCTTTGGACGTGACGTACGCGATCTCGTCGGGCATCGGCCTCTGGTGGACGCCCGTGGTGAACAGCACCACCCGGCGGGCGCCCACGGCCAGGGCCTCGCGCGCGAGCAGGAGCGTGGCGCGCGCGTTGACGGCGAAGCAGGCGTCGAGCTCCTCCGCCGTGACGGCCATGACGTCCCCCGTGGCGGAGCGGGCGTGCACGGCCACGACGGCGTCGAGCCCGCCGAGCCCCCGGACCGCCGAGTCGACGAGCCGCGCGGGCGCAGCAGGGTCGGCGAGGTCGACCGCCTCCCAGGACGGCAGCCCCGCCGTGCCGGCCGGCGTCCCCCTCCCCCACGGCTGCTCCTCGTCGTGCGCGGGCCAGCCCGACGCGGCCACCTGCCAGCCGAGGCCGGCGAGGTGGCGCGCGACCGTGGCGGCGATGCCGACCTCGCGGCTGACGCCGGTCACCAGGACCCGCCCCGCCACCGCCGGTCAGGCCCCGACGTAGGCGGCCAGGTGCTGGCCGGTCAGCGTGGACCGCTGCGCCACCAGGTCGGCCGGCGTGCCCTCGAACACCACGCGGCCGCCGTCGTGCCCGGCGCCGGGCCCGAGGTCGATGATCCAGTCCGCGTGCGCCATGACGGCCTGGTGGTGCTCGATGACGACGACCGACTTGCCCGAGTCCACCAGGCGGTCGAGCAGGGCCAGCAGCTGCTGCACGTCGGCCAGGTGCAGCCCGCTGGTCGGCTCGTCGAGGACGAGCACGTCGCCCTTCTCCCCCATGTGCGTGGCCAGCTTGAGCCGCTGCCGCTCCCCGCCGGACAGGGTCGTCAGCGGCTGCCCGATGGTGAGGTACCCCAGCCCCACGTCGACGAGCCGGGCCAGGACGGTGTGCGCCGCGGGCGTGCGGGCCTCGCCGGAGCCGAAGAACTGCTCGGCCTCGGTGACGGGCATGGCGAGCACCTCGCTGATGTCGCGCCCGCCGAGGCGGTACTCCAGCACCGACGCGTCGAACCGGCGCCCCTCGCAGACCTCGCACGTGGTGGCGACGCCGGCCATCATCGCCAGGTCGGTGTAGATGACGCCCGCGCCGTTGCACGCCGGGCAGGCGCCCTCGGAGTTGGCGCTGAACAGGGCCGGCTTGACGCCGTTGGCCTTGGCGAAGGCCTTGCGCACGGGCTCGAGCAGCCCGGTGTACGTCGCGGGGTTGCTGCGCCGGGAGCCCTTGATGGCGCCCTGGTCGATCGACACGACGCCGTCGCGCCCGGCCACCGAGCCGTGGACGAGCGAGCTCTTGCCCGACCCGGCGACGCCGGTCACCACGCACAGCACCCCGAGCGGCACGTCGACGTCGACGTCATGCAGGTTGTGCGAGCGGGCCCCGCGCACCTGCAGCGCGCCGGTCGACGAGCGCATCGCCGGCTTGAGCGAGGCCCGGTCGTCCAGGTGCCGGCCGGTGAGCGTGCCGCTGGCCCGCAGCCCCTCCAGCGTCCCCTCGTACATCACCTGTCCCCCGGCCGACCCGGCCCCGGGGCCGAGGTCGACGACGTGGTCGGCGATGGCGATCGTCTCGGGCTTGTGCTCGACGACGAGCACGGTGTTGCCCTTGTCCCGCAGCTGCAGCAGCAGCTCGTTCATGCGCTGGATGTCGTGCGGGTGCAGGCCGACCGTCGGCTCGTCGAAGACGTACGTGACGTCGGTGAGGGACGAGCCGAGGTGCCGGATCATCTTCACGCGCTGGGACTCACCGCCGGACAGCGTCCCCGAGCGCCGGTCGAGGCTGAGGTAGCCGAGGCCGATCTCGACGAAGCTGTCGAGGGTGTCGCCGAGCGAGCCGAGCAGCGGTGCGACCGTCGGCTCGGACAGGCCCCGCACCCAGGCCGCCAGGTCGCTGATCTGCATCGCGCAGGCGTCGGCGATGCTGACGCCCTGCACCGTGACCGACCGGGCGGCCTCGTTGAGCCGGGTGCCCAGGCAGTCCGGGCAGTCGGTGAAGGTCACGGCGCGCTCGACGAAGGCGCGCACGTGCGGCTGCATCGCGCCGACGTCCTTGGACAAGATCGACTTCTGGATCTTGGGGACCAGGCCCTCGTACGTGAGGTTGATGCCCTCGACCTTGATCTTCCGCGGCTCGCCGTAGAGGAACTCCTGACGCTGCTCGGCGGTGAAGGCCCGGACCGGCACGTCGACCGGCACGACGGCACCGAAGATCCGCCCGAACCAGCCGTCGGCGGTGTACCCCGGCACGGTGATCGCCCCGTCGAGCAGGGTCTTGTCCTCGTCGAACAGCTGCGACAGGTCGATGTCGGTCACCTGGCCGATGCCCTCGCAGCGTGGGCACATCCCGCCGGTCACGGTGAAGCTGCGGCGCTCCTTGACCGTCTTGCCGCCCTTCTCCATCGTCACCGCGCCCGCGCCGCTGACGGAGGCCACGTTGAAGGAGAACGCCTGCGCCGAGCCGATCTGGGGCGTGCCGAGGCGGCTGAAGACGATGCGCAGCATGGCGTTGGCGTCGGTGACCGTGCCCACCGTCGAGCGGGGGTTGGCGCCGAGGCGCTCCTGGTCCACGACGATCGCCGTGGTGAGCCCGTCGAGCAGGTCGACGTCCGGGCGGTTGAGGGACGGCATGAAGCCCTGGACGAACGTGCTGTAGGTCTCGTTGATCATCCGCTGGGACTCCGCGGCGACCGTGCCGAACACCAGCGAGCTCTTGCCCGAGCCGGACACGCCCGTGAACACCGTGAGGCGCCGCTTGGGGATGTCGACGCTGACGTCCTTGAGGTTGTTCTCGCGCGCGCCGTGCACGCGGATGAGGTCGTGGCTGTCGGCCAGGGGCAGCGTCTCGCCCTGCGCACCGGTCCTCGTCGTCGTGGTCATGGGGCCTCCGTCTGTCGCGCGGGCGGTCGGGCGGACGCTACCGCCGGGGGCGGACAGCAGGTGGCCGCTCCGCCGGACCGGCCGGCACGGAGCGGGCCTGTGCACGCCCGCGGCCCCGGGGCAGACTGCGGCCATGACGCACCTGGTGAACGGCCTGGACGACGTGGTAACCGAGGCGCTGGACGCCCTGGTGCGGTCCTCCGGGGGCGCGCTCGGCCGCCTCGACGGCTACCCCGACATCAAGGTGGTGCTGCGCACCGACTGGCAGCGCGACCGGGTGGCGGTCGTCTCCGGCGGCGGCGCCGGGCACGAGCCCGCCCACGCCGGGTTCGTGGGCCGCGGCCTGCTCACGGCCGCCGTCTCCGGGGAGATCTTCGCCTCCCCCGGCGTCGACGCCGTGCTGGCGGCGATCCTGGCCGTGACCGGCGACGCCGGCTGCCTGGTGGTCGTCAAGAACTACACCGGGGACCGCCTCAACTTCGGCCTGGCCGTCGAGCGGGCCCGCGGCCGCGGCCTGGACGTCCGGATGGTCGTCGTGTCCGACGACGTGGCCCTCCCGGGCTCCACGCAGCCCCGCGGCCTGGCGGGCACGCTGCTCGTGCACAAGGTCGCCGGCGCCCTGGCCGAGCGCGGCGCCGGCCTGGACGAGGTCGCGGCCGCCGCGGAGAAGGTGGCGGCCGGCGTCCGCAGCCTGGGGGTGTCGCTGTCCGCGGTCGCCATCCCCGGGCGGGGCAGCGAGGACCGGGTCGCCGACGGCACCGTCGAGCTCGGCATGGGCATCCACGGAGAGCCCGGCGCCCGCACCGTCGAGCTGGACGGCAGCGCGGACCTGGTGCGCCAGATGTCCGCGACGCTCGCCGAGCAGCTGCCCGACGGCCCGGTCGCCCTGCTCGTCAACGACCTCGGCGGGCTGTCGGGGCTGGAGACGGCCGTCGTCCTGCACGACGTCCTGGACGGCCCCCTGGGCGCCCGGACCCGGCTGCTCGTCGGCCCGGCCGCCCTCATGACGTCCCTGTCGGCCCGGGGGATGTCGCTCACCGCGCTGCCGCTGGACGACCAGCTGGAGCAGGCGCTGCAGGACGAGGTGGCCGCCCACACGGCGTGGCCCGGTGCGCGGGTGCCCGGCGAGGTGGTGACCACCCCCCTGCCCGACCTGGGCACCGAGACCTGGGAGGCCTCCTCCTCGCCCCGCGTGCGGGAGGTCCTCGACGCGGTCTGCGCGGCGGTCGAGGGGCACCAGGACGCCCTGGACGCGCTCGACGCCCAGGTCGGCGACGGCGACACCGGCTCCACGTTCGCCGGCGGCGCGCGGCGCGTGCGGGCCGAGCTCGACGCGCTGCCGCTCGCCGACACCGCCGCCCTGCTGGGCGCGCTCTCGGCGCTGCTCACCGGGGCGATGGGCGGGTCGAGCGGCGTGCTCGGCTCGGTGTTCTTCGCCGCGGCGAGGACCTCGGCCGACGCCGGGGCGACGCTGGGGCAGGCGCTCGCCCACGGCACCGA